>DATJYL010000095.1 GCA_035499655.1 Pirellulales bacterium | reverse complement strand
TCGGCCAGTAATCCACCGCCTCCCGCGTAAACCATATTCGATATAAACCGTCAGGGGCTTTCACCAGCGGGTTCTTGGTAATCAGCAGCCCCCCATCCCATAGAAACTCGCCGTTGCGGCTGGGCCAGTACACCACCAAGGTTGCCAGCGCAATGAAAACGATGCCCGCCACGATCAGCCAGCCGGGCAAACTTTGTGCGGTGGAAATACCCCCTGCCTTGCTGTTTTTCCCCGCCGAGATTTTTCCTGAACGTGGTTTTCGTCCGGACAAAACCTTGCCGGCGAACGCGTGAATTCCTCCAGCAATCGCGGTTGTCGTTTGTTGCGCCATGCGGTGAACGCTGTTGTGTGCGGCGAATCGTTTACTGTGTTGTATTATAATTCGTCAGCCAGGTTTCGATTTGCTTCACCAGCTCTGGTTGGCCATTAGAGCGGGCTAATTCTATCGCTTTCTGCGCTGCAGTCTGCGCGTCGGCCGATCGATTCATCGCGGCATAGGTCCGGGCCAGGCCGAACTCGGCCTCGGGAGAATTCGGTTTCAGCCGCAGCGCCTCGTCGTATTGTGTTGCCGCTTCCCGCAGTCGGCCTACGCCGGCCAGAGCGCGGGCTAAATCGCATTGGGCTTCGAAAAAATAGGGCTTAAGTTGCACGGCCCGTTCCAAATAATCGATGGCTTGCAGCAGCTGGCCTTGCATGCCGTAAGCCGCGCCCAGGTTGCAATAGGCTTCTGCAAAATTCGGTTTAAGATTCAGCGCTTGATGATATTGGTCGATCGCCTCGGCTGGCTTGCCGAGTTGGGCCAGGATTAAACCCAGTGCGTTGTGCGCTTCAGCATAATCGGGCTGCAATCGCAAAGCTTCCTGGGCGTGGGCAAGGGCCTGGGGTAATTGTCCGGCGTCGTTCAGATCGATGCTCAAGTTGGTGTGCACCAGCCAACTGTCCGGATTGATTTTTATAGTTGCTTCATACAGCGCGATGGAGTTGGCGTATAGTTGGCTTTGATTCCAACTTAACCAAGCCAGGGCTGCCACAACAGCGAAGGCTCCGCCGGCGATTACCGGGCGCGCCGCTGCGGCCGCTCGGCCGTAACAGTAGTCTACTGCCGCCGCCACAAGCCCGACCACGGGAATCAGGGCAATGTATTCGTAATGGTCGGCCACCAGGGAATAGCGCATGAACCCCACGTCAACAAAACCCAGCATCGGCAACAGGGCGACGATGAAGACACCCCAGCCGAAAAGCAGGTGCCCAGACCATCCCTTCCGCGACAATTTTTCCTGCTGCGACAAGCAGGCACGCAGCAGGACAATGGTAACAGCCACAACTGACGCCAAGGGCAACCACCACAGTAAGTTGCTGGTTTGGATATCCCACTGCGGATAAATAAATGCCAGGTTCATAGGCCACAGCGCTTTGTACAGGTAGAACCACACCACCGCGCCCGCGCCGGCCAATCGTTGGTCGAAGGTGACATTGCGGATTGCCGTTTCTGCACCGTGTGTCTGAAACCAAATATTCACGCCGGTGAGTGCGATGGCAACCAAAAAAAACGGTGCCACGAGCCGCACATCGCCAGCGGTCACTCGTCCCCGTTGCCACCATGCAATAACTAGCAGCAACAGCGGCAAAATCGCCACCGAACCTTTGCTAAGCATCGCCAGCGCAAACGCCATTAGACTGAACCAATACCAGCGGTTGACCAACCGCTCCGCTTTCAAATAAGAAAGAATCGAGAGTAAGAAAAACAACATCGAAAGCACGTTTTTCCGCTCCGCAATCCAAGCTACGCTTTCGATGTTTACCGGATGTACCGCAAACAAGAGTGCTGCTAAAAATGCTCCGCGAATCGCCAGCCGCTTAAGCAACAGCCACACGAGCAGCGAATTGATGATGTGCAGCAACAGGTTGGTCACGTGATAACCGGTCGAGTTCATCCCCCACAACCGCCACTCCGCCCAAAAGCTGCTGTTGGTTAGCGGCCAGTAATCGACCGGCTCGCGGGTAAGCCACATGCGGTACAGTCCATCGGGCGCTTTGACCAGAGCATTGTCGGTCAGGAGCAAATCGTCATCCATGATGAATCCACCGTGTACGACAGGCCAATAAATCAAGAGCACCAAGCCCGCGATCAGCAGCACACCCACCAGCGCGAGAAAGCCCGCCGATTGCCACCCACCGATTGCAGGCGGCGATTGGGCGGGCAATTTTGATTGATGCGGCTGCGGCATGGCCGGGAATGGCGGAAAAGCGAGATCGATTTACTAAATCAGAATTGACGAGGCCCTGATGTTGAATTTCATGTGTTTATTTTATGATGGTACGGCTACGGGCGGTATCGTTGCCAGGAATTGCTGCGGAGCACTTCGATGACTTTGGACGTGGTTTTATATACTCGTCGCGGTTGCTGCTTGTGCGATCAAGCCAAGGCGTTGTTGGAAAAACATGGGCTAACCGTTCGGGAAATTGACGTCGACGGCGATCCGGCACTGCTGGCGCGCTACACCGATTGCGTTCCGGTCGTGTTCATTCAAGGCCGGGAACGGTTCCGTGGTCGGGTGCAGGAACGGTTGCTACTCCGCCTGCTTCGCAGCGCAAGCCGCAATGAACAACGGTGAACAAACGGCATGGTGCCGCGCCGTGGTTCCGCATGGTTATTTCGGACCTTCTCGCTGAAACTCCTCGATGGCTTTCAATAGCGCCTGCCGAATGCTTTCCAACCGCTCTTCTCCCTCCACTTTGCGCCCCGTTTGTTCCGTGACGTAAAACACGTCGACCACCTGGTCCAGGTAGGTGCCGATTTTCGCCAGCGAAACTGACAAACCCAGCTCAAACAAGGTGCGGGAAATCGTGTACAACAATCCCATCCGGTCCAAGGCGAACACATCGATCACGGTGAACCGCTCCGAAGTGCTATTATCGCAGCGCACTTGTGTGGGCAATACCTGCAGGGCCTCGCTCGCTTTTCTTTGGCTGCTCCGCCACACGCGGCGAAAGGCCGGAGGCTGGTCGGACGTCAGCGATTCTTTCAACCGCCGGTCGATGTCGTTCATCCGCTCCGGCGGCGGTTGGCCCGCATAATCGGGATCCTGTACGCGGAACCGGTCGAACACCAATCCCGCGGCCAGTGTGTTAATATCGGCCGATAGAATTTGCAAGCCGGCGCTGCTCAGCCCGCCGGTTAACTTGTGGAAAATTCCCGGCGAAATATCTTCGTACGTACCCACCGTATATTCAATCGTGTTGGTTTCCGGCAGAAAGCGATGCCACACTTCGACGTCGCCCGGGCCCAGCTTTTTCAACCGCCGCAATTCCTCCGCAATTTGCTCCGGCGCGACGTTCATCAAATAGGATGAATTCAAAGCTTCCGTTTGCTGCACATACCAGTCTGACGGCTCCTCGTTGGCCAGCAGCGCTTGCGTCGACAAGCGGCAATCATCGGCGACCAGCGAGGGGGAATCCCCGGACAAATACAGCAGCGTGCGCACGTATAAATCGCTGAGCACCTCTCCTTTCCACGAGTTCAGCACTCCCGGCCCCACGGCCGCCAAATCGGCGCAAGTCAGCACGAACAACAGCCGTAAAATTTCCGCCGAGCCCACTTCCACCGCAAAGCGCACAATCAATTGGTCGTCGCTGGTGTCGCGGCGAAACGCCAGGTGCGACATCACCAAGTGCTTGTGAACCAGGAACTTCAAAATTTCAGTTTCGTGTTGCGGCAGCAACAGACGCTCCGCGGTTTCCTCCGCGATGCGCAGCCCCACTTCGCTGTGATCTGCCACAAAGCCTTTTCCCAAATCGTGAATCAACAGCGCCAAATGAAGCGGGCGCTTGTCTTTGATGGAACTATACACTTCACCCCAGGGGGTCGGCTCGTCGGCAAACGATGTGGCCGCCTCCACCGCCCGAATGCAATGCTCATCCACCGTGAATTTGTGATATTCATTGAATTGCAACAGCGAACGAGCATGCGCAAACGCCGGAATCAATCGCTCTAACACGCCCAGGGCGTGCAAATCGCGCAGCAGTTCTCCCAATCGGGTTGGCTGCGACAGGATCGATAAAAACAATTCGGCGGATTCCGGCGTGATCACGTCGGGCAATTTGGGTGCCGCCCGGTGCACCGTTTCCCACGTGCTGTGGGCAATGCGCTTGTCGTGTTTATTCGCCAGATCCACCAACCGCAAAATTTGCGGCAAATTGCCGGGCAGTTTTTCCAGGCCGGCTCGCGTGGCCCGAATGCGACGGGTGCCGATCCGGAAATCGTCTTCCACCCGATGGCTGAGCAGCGGAAACAGCGCGTCGCCCAGTTTGGTCCACGGCCGCGCGCCCTCCAAAAACCGCGCCGCAATCTGCTGAACCGCGTGCGTGTTGCGAAAATATTCCCGCATGAATACTTCTACTTCCAACAGGCCTTCCGCCGCTTGGCTGCCAAAGACTTTGGCCATCCGCACTTGTTCGGTGCGATTGAGAACATCCTGCTCCTTTTCGGCATGAAAGTGGAGCTCGTTCCGAACCCGCAACAACAGTTCTAAAGCCCGACGCAGGGCCACTTCGTCTTCTTTCGATAACTCCCCCATGAGTTGCAAACCGTCGGGCGTGGCGTCGCCGTAGCGGGCGAAACCAACCCACCGCAACAGTTGAATATCGCGCAAACCGCCGGGCGAGCGCTTGACGTTCGGCTCCAGCAAATAAACCGTCTCGCCAAAATGCTCGCGCTCCTCGTGGCGCGATGCTTCAATGTCTCCCACCAGCCTGCGCCAATGACGTTGTGCCGCTTTTTGAAACTTGCTTTGAAAGTTCTCAAACAGGGGCTGGCTGCCGGCCAGCAACCGCGATTCCACCAGCGAAGTGAAGATGGTCGGGTCTTTCAGTCCCAACTTCCACGCCTCCGACACCGTGCGCACGCTTTGCCCCAGAATCAGGCCGGCATCGTATAAATCGTGCAGCAGCCGCTTGGCCAAGGGCGGCACCTGTGGCGCAGCCTTGGGGGAGCACAAAATCATCAAGTCGACGTCCGAATATGGCGCCACGTCGCGCCGCCCGTAGCCCCCGTGCGCCACCAACGAAACTTCACTGTGCAACAAAGAACTCTCATCGGGAGCAAGCTCCGCGAGCGCCGACTGGTGCAAATCCAGCACCACGTGATCGAGCATGTCGGTCAACCGGGCACAGACTTGAATGCCCGGCGATCCGCTGTCGTGCTGTTGCTTCAATTTGGCGCGCTCCTGAGCCAGCCAATCTTTGGCGGCCAACACGCAGGGACGGAGCGTCGAGACAGAAGGCATAATCAAAGGGGGAAGGCGATTGGCGGAGTGAACGTCAAGCTAACATACTACTGGCAATATACTCCGCAGGCCAAACCGCGGTTCATACGGCGTCGTCCCCGGCTTCGCCGGTGCGGATTCGCAAGGCCGTTACCAAATCGTACACGAAAATTTTGCCGTCCCCAATTTGCCCCGTTTGAGCGGCCTGCATAATCGTGCTTAAGGTCTTTTGCAATTGACTGTCCGGCACGACAATCTCGACTTTGACTTTCGGCACAAAATCGACGGCGTATTCCGTGCCGCGATACATTTCCACGTGCCCTTTTTGCCGACCGAAGCCGCGAACTTCGGAAACCGTCATCCCCAACACCCCTTGCTCGGTGAGCGCGGTTTTCACGTCTTCCAGCTTGAAGTGCCGGATAATGGCCTCAATTTTTTTCATGACGCCGCCTGAAAATAGAATTCACAAATGACTCGGCGGGAAACACGACTCCCGTCAACGACTAAATCGCGTCGATCCCGTTTATTCAATTCCACCCCCAGCACGCTGCCAACAACCTATCCGCCGACGCCGCTGGAGTAAAGATCGTTCAGGCACTGGGCTTTTCCCAGGGCACGTCGGGGTGGCCGGCAAGCTGATTCACGGCCCGCGCCATCACGAACAGCAAATCGCTCAGACGATTCAAATACACCAGCACGTGCGGCGAAAAATTTCCCGCTTCGCGCTGCGCCAAGGTCACCACCTGGCGCTCCGCGCGGCGGCAGACCGTGCGCGCTAAATGCAACCAGGCGGCGCCGGGCGTCCCGCCGGGTAAAATAAATGTCTTCAGCGGCGGAAGCTGCGCTTCAAAACCGTCGATGGCCTGTTCCAACACCCCGATTTCCTGCGGAGTAACAAAACTTGTGCCGCGGGCTTTCGGATCAGGCGTGGCCAATTCGGCGCCCAAATCGAACAGCGCGTGTTGAATGCGTGCCAACTGCGCGTCGATCTTCGCAGGCAGCTTTGCTTGGCCAACGGTGGCGTGGCTGCGGACCAAGCCCAGCACGGCGTTCAACTCGTCGACCGTGCCATAAGCTTCGATGCGCAAATCGTCTTTTCGAACGCGCGGCCCGGCAAACAGCCCGGTATCACCGGCATCGCCAGTTTTCGTGTAGATTTTCATGGAGGCGGGTCTCCAGGTGGATGGTGTCTGGTTGCAATGCGCATCTCTATAATAGTAAGGGCAATCCCTTCGCGCACACCACTGTTTTTATTGAACCGGGGTTGAAAAGCTAATGGGACGGATCGCCATGAAGATCAATTCGAAGCTGTTTTTGGCGGCGGTTCTGGCCGATGTTCTCCTTGGGCCCATGTTCGCTCTAGCGGCTGATTCCACGACGACGCCCACCGCCGCGGCTACTGCTCCGGAACAAAATCCGCCGTCGCCGGAGAGCAAATATCTCAAAAACATTCGTCAACTGACCACCAGCGCCGATTTTTCGAAAGCCGGCGAAGGCTATTTTTCCCCGGATGGAAAAACCATCATCTTCCAGGGTGTGCCACTGGCGTACATGTTTTATCAAATTTACACCCTGCCGCTGGCCGACGAGAACTTAGTTCATAAAGCCGCGACCGGTGGTCGCGCCGCAGCGGAGACAGATTCCAACTCGCCCAAACCCAAAATGGTCAGCTCGGGACGCGGCCGAAATACGTGCAGTTTTTTTGCCCCGGACGGAAAAAGCATCATCTTCGCCAGCAGCCACCTGGACCCAAATTTATCGGACACCGAAGCCGCCCAGCGAAAACAAGACGAAGACGACGCCCAGGCCGGCCGCCATCGCCGCTACCAATGGGATTTTGATCCGTGGATGGAAATTTTCTCCGCCGATTTGGACGGCCACCTCTTGCGCCGCCTGACCGATTCCCCCGGCTACGATGCCGAATGTGCTTACACCCCCGACGGAAAACACATCGTGTTTTGCAGCAATCGCGGCGGCAATCCAAACATTTACGTGATGGATGCCGACGGCGCCAACGTCCGGCAGTTGACGAACTTCCCCGGTTACAATGGCGGCCCCTTCACCTCGCCCGACGGCCGCTGGGTCGTGTATCGCAGCGACCGCAAAAAAGAAAACTACTTGCAACTGCACGTAATCGGCTTCGACGGACAAAACGACACGGCGCTCACCGACAACATCGGTGTGAATTGGGCCCCGTATTGGCATCCCACGCTGCCGTACATCATTTGGACCGGCGCCGATCATTCCGATCCGCACGCCACGCCCAATTACGATTTGTGGCTGATGAAATACAGCGAGCATGACGGCCACATCGTGCCGGGCAAAATCTGGCGCATTACCGATCACCCGGCCGCCGACGTGCTGCCGGTCTTCTCGCCCGATGGCGCCAAACTGATGTGGACCAGCAACCGCACAGCCGATCACACCAGTCAATTGTTCATTGCCGATTTCACGCTGCCGGGGGAAAGCGATTAGCGGTTAGCAATTAGCGATTAGCCAAACAGAGCTGGGCAATTTATCAACCCGCATGGATATACACCGGCCGGCTAATTGCTAGCTGCTAACCGCTAATTGCTTCTAAGAGGCATTGCTTGGCGAACGAAAAGCCGCTATTCTTCCCCGCCTATTTTGCCCGAGCTGGGGCATTTTCTTTCGGCTTTGGCTGCTCGAAGTATCTCTCAGCGAAATCAGGAGGATGACCCATGTGGCGGAAGCAATCGGCACTCAAAATTTCCGGACTATCGTTGGCAGGTGCTTTGATCGCAGGCATTGCCCTTTGCACCGCGCAAGCTGCTGAGTTCGATGATTCGTTAATTGGATACGACAGCCGCGGCTTGGAGCAAATACCCAATTGCGCCCAGGCTCAGCCGTGCCAATCGTGTCCAATTTGCCCTGCCGCAGCGGCATGCGCAGATGAAGAGGCGTGCCAATGCTGCCCGCCCGGGCTAACCGGTTCGACAAACGGCGGTCCAACAATCATGACCATCGGACCGCCGCCGCAAATCCATTCTTACGCTGCCGATTTCGGCGCGCTCGCCGCCACCGCACCCGGTTGGACCGTGGTCGGCGATTGTGACGCACCGGCAGCATCGCTCCCGCGGATGACGGCTGATTTCACTGCTCCCCAAACCTGGAAAGCAACATCTACGCCCGTGTATGGTGCGCCCAACACGTGGCCGCCGTCGGGGTCTGCGCCGCTCTGGCCGGCTCCACCAGTCGCTGTTCACAACCTCTCTCCAACTGCTACCGAGGCAGAATTTCAACCGGCTGGATGTTTAACCGGTTATTCAACTTCGCCATGTGCTACGTCGCCGGCATATTTGCCAACGCCGGCTTATTTTCAGGCGCCTGGTACGGCCACGGCTTATGCCCCGTGTGCTTGTCCGACCGCCTCATGTGCTTGTCCGACCGCATCGTGCGCTTGTCCGACCGCCGCAGCCTGCCAAACCGATCAATTGGATCACATGCTGCAAGCGATCCACCATTTAGACGCCGCGGGCTTGCACGCTCAGGCCGATCAAATTCGCACGCAGTGCGATGCCCAAATGAAATCGGTCTTTGAACAATTGCAAACCGCCCAAGCGGAATTGGCTCGGTTGCATCAGGCTTCCTACGACCAACCAGCGGCTCAACCCCAAGCCCATTCTTACTCGCTTGACGAGTGGATGAGTCAGCCAATGGTCCCATCCAAGCCGGCCACGACCTGGACTGCGCCGCAAAAACAAGTTGCAGCATCGAGCGGTCCGCAAAAGCAAGTCGTGGTGCATGTGCAGTTGATGGAGCTCAATCGTTCCAAATGTCGAGCGCTAGGCTTCGATTTCACCAAGTTCGACGGCAGCCATTTTGCCCCGAACCACAATTCCGAATGCTTCGAAAACGACAGCGCCTTCCTCAGTTTTCTGGATCTGCTGAAAAATGAAGGGTTGTTGACGGTTACCAGTGCGCCGCGGATTCTGGCCCGCAGCGGCCAAGAAGCGCATCTTCAAATTGGTCAAGATGTGCCCGTTCTTGTTCCGCACACCGACGGTCCAGAAACCATTGAATACAGAAAGATTGGTACCACCGTCGACGTGCAGTCCGAAGTGCTCGATGACCACAAGCTGCGCCTGCATGTGCGGCCCAGCTTTAGCCAGCTGGAAAAATCGTCGGCTCTACAAACGGGCGCTCCCCAGACGCCCATGATCTCCACGACAGAACTGGAAACCACGCTGGAAATGCAGTCGGGCCAAACCGCCGTGCTGGGCGGATTGATTGTCAAGCGGGAACCCTCGCAAGTTGATCAAATGCAGGATTGCGCCAGTCATCCGGCCGGTCAAGACGAAAGTGCTTGCACTTGCTCCGCGAAAGATGGCGAGGACATTGAATTGATGGTGCTGGTCCGAGCCGAAATTGTGGAGACGGACAGCACGAGCAAGACCGTCGATTTGCCCACGCACCCCGTCGTCACGGCGGCCTTGCCGGAACCCCGAAAGCTAAATCAGCATGCGTATTCTGTCGCGCCCGCGGCTTACTTCCAGCCTGTCGAAGAGACCGCCCCGCCTGCCTACCACGCTTCGTCAGTCGATTGCTTTGCCGCGCCGCAGGTTCCAGAGCCCTTCGTGCCGCAACCAATCACGATTGAGGCGACAGGTACCCAGCCGCCAAAAATGTTTGCCAAGCCAGGCGAAGGCTGGGGAATTCCCCTCCCCTTGGACGACTCCGTCAACTTCTGGTACTTTGGATACATCAGTCGCTAGCTTTGATTGATCAAGACCGATGCTTCATTCCACTTCCAGAATTTCAATTTTCAACTGACCGATGACTTGGGCCACGGGCAGAAAGCAACTGTAGGCTTGTGCGCCGGCGAGATTGGAATCGGTCAGCTTGAGGTGGGCCGCGCCAATGCCGCCGCGGCCCAAGGTGGCGTCCATGGGCACCCAGCGGTTGGCAATCCACAGCTCGTTCCACATGTGGTAGACAAAGCATTGCGTGGAGGGTTGGTAAATCAGGCCGATGGCCACCCGGGCCGGAATGCCGCGGGCACGGGCCAGGGCGGCCAACAGGACGGAGTGCTCGGTGCAATCGCCTTCGCGCAGCCGGGCCACATCTGCCGCCGTGTCGAAGGCTTGCGAAAAGTCTTTAAGCTTGACGATGTCCTTAACGTATTTCTCCAGCGCCACGGCCAGCTTCCAGGGGTCGGTTTCTTCCGGCGCCACGGCTTTGGCCAGGGCCTGCACTTGATCGTCGTCGCTTTGAATCAGATTGTTTGGCGCGCGATCTTCGTCGGTGGGAACGTGTGTTGCATTTGCCGAAGAAGCTGCCGCGGACACCACTGAAGATGGCGCGGTGGGAGCCGACCCATCGATCCGCCGCACGGTAATGTCCGCCGTGTGCGGATCCAACGAAGCCACTTCTTGCGAACCGCCGGAATAAAACACTTTGGACGGATCGTCGTTGAGCAACTGCACGCGGTATTTCACGCGCCGAGTGGCATGCGGATCCACGAGCGAGCGGGCCACCGGCACCGTGTTGTCCACTACCAAATCCAACCGACGGACTCCGGGCTCGGCCAGGGCCAAGGCCTGTGTCGTGCGATACGTTTCCTGGTGCAGCGCCGTGAGCGATGTTTTTAACACCTGCCCTTCGCGGTTGGTCCACAATTGAGAACGAATGACCGGCGGTTGCTCGTTGCCGCCGTGCATGGGCAGCATAATGCTGCCTTCGATCCGCAGTAAATCTTCCGTGTGATCGACCAGCGGCGTGGGCTCGTACCTATCGGCCGCCAAATCGATGGTAACCACTTCGTTCGTGGCGGGCATCAAGGCCCGTAAGCTGCGGTGTTGTCCGGGCTGAAGCGGCGCCGCAGAAAGCGATTGCTCGGTGGCGCTAAAACCCAAGGTGCCGGGAATCCAGGGGAACGATTCCGTGGTGGTTTTTCCGGCGGTGACCGTTTTCAGCGTGAGTTGCCCGTCGGCCACGTGGCCGGTCATTTGCGTGTGGCTGGCGCCGGAGTTGATCTCGGTATGAAAGCGCAGCAATTCGCCTTCCGGCGTTTCTACACTTTGCGTGACAATGTCAATCGTGGTCCGCTCTCCTTGGCGATCGACGGCAATGTGATTTTCGTAATTGATTTGGACCAGCTTTCGTCCATTTTCCTCCAGGTCGGAAAACTGGGTGTGGCACCAGCCGATTTTCGTTTGGTAGGCATACACCGCTTCCCACCACTGCCGCGGATCGCCCTTGGCGGATATCGCAGCGGGATCAACCTGCGCAGGCCCCACCGAAATGGCTGCACCAGCCGTCGCCACGGCGGCGGAAACCGGCCGCGCTGCGGGCAACGAAGCGGTCAATCCGGCGCCTTGCGCCGCCGCCGACGGCTGTGATTCGGCACTTATCTCCAGACCGGGCGGCCGATCGCTGCAGGCTGTCAACAGCAAGCTGAAAGCGAATGTTGTCCAGATGCAACCGACGGTGCAGTTTCGCATGTTGTCCAAATTCAACGTGTGGTGATGCGGCAATATGGGCGCGTTACGAACGGCAGAACGTTCCTCGCCAACTGGCCTGTCCTTCTTACCAATACTCCAATTGTGCCCCGCCGACAACGCCGATTTGCCCCTCGCCTGTGGCCCAAAAATGAAGTTAAAGCTTTCGTTGTCGGCACATCTTCACGCGGGGCAACAAGTTTCGCTGCACGGAAAGTGTCCGGGTTTAGCGCCATCACCCGGCACAGTGCTAAACTAAACAAGGGGAAGCCGCTCCGTTGGCCTGTTTCGAACAAAGCGCAGGTTTTTCCGTTCTTGCCGACCCCGACCCAAGGCAATCGCAGAACTTGTCCGCTTGCGGCCCCCCGCGACGGCAGACGTAATCTAAGGTTGGTTAGCTATTTGTTAGTTGCTTCATGGACATCCCACAGCCTGATCACCACCTAGATTCGAGTCGCAGGGGCAATCAACGAAGGAATCAATCGCCGATGGGTTTTTTGAAACGCGTTTTTCGAAATGTCTTTCGCGACGGCACGCCGCCCCACAACGGCAGCAGCTTCGAGCGCCTTTCCGATGAGCAGCTTGAGGCGCACCTGAAAGTTTGCCGATACGGCAATTTCGAATTGACCGAAGCCGTGCGTCCGTCGTTCGATTTGCAAGTCGTACCCAGCCAGGGTTATCGCCACGATTGTTTTGCCGACGAAGATTCTCGCGTCCGCGTCCCGGTGCTGATGGCCGCCGCGACGAAGGAAGAACTGTTTGAGACGTTTCTCGAATTGCTCGATCCGCTGGGCATGGAAGTCGACGTCGTGCTGGAAACCAGCCACAGTCCCGATACCAAGGGACACGTCGATTTATATCGCGAGCACATCGATCTGCCCGTGCTCAAAAGCACGCTCTACGATTACGAAGATTTGCTGCTCAACGACGGTTGCACCGGTATCGCCGTGCTGAATCCGAACGTGCCCCTGGAAGTGCAATTTGACGAGCACAAATTGCTGATCGCCTACGGACAAAACCTGAGCCGCTTTGAAGCAGTGCTCCGCGATCGCGGCGTGCCGTGCAACGACCAGATGAAGTTCATTACCGAGGCTGAGCACGTCCATTCTTCCAGCGAGGAATATCAGCGCCAGTTTGAGGAATTGAAAACCCGCCTGGGCATGGACTCGATGTTCGACTGATTGAAGCGGCTAGCAGTTAGCGATTAGCATCCCGGTTTCAATTTCATTCGTCAATTTCGTACGCTTGGCCGTCCAATTCCAACGTCACCGGTTCGTCGAGCGACAGATATTTGCCGATATCGTGCCCGTGTTCGTCGATCAGCTGGAAGTATTCCGGGCTAAAACGCTTGTTCTTCACGGTGGTTTTTTCCAAGTCTGGGGTCACGGCCGAATCGACCCAGCGATCGCTGCGGCGGAAAAACGTTTTGCGGCCGATTTGGCGAACATTTTGAATCACTTTGGCCGCCTCGTCTTTACTGCCATCCACGGCCGCATAAAACTTATCAGCCTGCAGCGCAGGGGCAGCAGTGGTCATGTTGGAAGCGCCGGCCGGCGCACCGCTATACCAGCCGAATCTACCTCCGGCCGTATCGCCCGCAATTTGACCGCCACCACCATAGCCACCGCCCAATCCCATCGGAGTTGCAGCGGCGGGCTGATTCACTTGCTGCAATACATGCTTGGCCACGCGCTGCTCCACGCCTTGCTCGCCGTCGAGGGAACGGTCCAATTCTTGCAACCGTACGCCTGCCTCTTTGGCGTCCGATGCTAAATCGCGCCCTCCGTTTTCGTCGGCCAGGAACGAAGTGTACGGCGTGATGATGCCGTGCTTCAGCGACTGTGAAACTAATTCTTTCACCAGTTCTTCGTTGCGGCCGTTCAAATCGATCTCGTCCAGAATTTCGCCCACCCGCCGTACGGCCCACAGTTTTTCGATGAAGGCTTGCGATTCATCCGCGCTGTGATCCACCAAGTTCGCGGGAAAGTCGAATTTCTGTTCGGCGTTGTCACTAGCGCCGTCGCCAACATGGCCGGTGATGGTAATTTTCGCAGCACCTGATTTTTTGTAGCGCCCTACCATTACCAACTGCTCGCCGGCGAACAAATCGAACACATCTTTGGGATAAACCCGGTTCACCACCGACCCGTCTTCCGGCTTGAGGCCATCGACGTCAACCGTCAGCTTCACGCCCGTCATCACCGGCGAGCCAATGCGGCTGTAAAGCGCCGCCACCGCCCCTTCAATGTTCTCGTTGGGCCGCACATATTCAGTCAGTCCGAAATTCTCGCGGGCCAGCTTATCCAAAAGGCGGCTGTTCACGTCGTAACCAACGCCAAAATCGAAAATGCGGGCCCGCACCGTATTATTGGCTTTGGCATTGGCGATAATTTTACTTTCGTTGGTTTCGCCGACGGTGGGAATGCCGTCGGTCAGAAAGATGACGAAGTTCGGCCGCCCGGCATCATGCAATTGCGACAGTGCCGTGCCCAGCGCGCCGTTGATGTTGGTGCTGCCGCCGGCGTAAATGCCTTCGATAAAGCCAACGGCGGCTTTCCGGCTGTCGTCGTCGAATTTTTGCAACTCCGGCTTCCAACTTTCCACGTCGCTGTCGTATGCAATCAGGTTGAATAAATCCCCCTCGTGCAAATGCTCGACGACGAACTTGGCGGCGGCTTTGGCCTGGTCGATTTTTTCACCGCTCATGCTGCCGGAACGATCGATCGCCAGCACTACGGTTTTTTTGGCCGCGGCCGCATCGCCGGCCTTGATTTGCGGACTGGTCAGCAGCAAAAAGTAACCGTCTTCACCCGCATCGGGCCGGTAGCTGAGAATGCGCGTGCCGACCAAATCTTTTCCCACGTCGTAAAACAAGCGAAAGTCGTCCGTCGGCACCGTGCTTTTGGCCGTGTAGCTGATGAGGGCGTGCTTGGCGTCGGGCCGCTTGATGTCGACGGCGTGGCTGGGACTGTAGACGTTCTTGATGTCGGCGTCGCTTTCGATGGCCGCCTGGAATTTGATTTCATCCACCGGCTGCGAAGTGTATTTGGCCGTGCTAAGCGGGAAGATAAAATCGGTCAGCCCGTCCCATTGCCGGCACAATTGCGAATAGCGCAGCGTCACTTTCCGCTCGCCCCCCGGAGGCACCGGAAACACGCTCGTTTTGAACAAGCCCGTGCCCATCCATTCCAGCAGCGCGGGGTCTTTATTTTTTCGGACAATGTCCTCGTACATCCGCCGCGCATCTTTGGCATCGAGCAGCTTCGCCGGATATTCCTGCCCGTCGATCTGCAAGGTGAGCTGATCGACCGCCCCGTCGTAAGGCAGCGGAAACACAAAGCAAACTTCCATCGGCCGGCTGCCTGTGTTCACAAACAATTGGCTGGTTTGCACGCGGGCAATTTGACCGTCGAGTTTGACATTCACCTCCAACGATTTGATTTTGTAGCTGGACGGTTCTGGTTGCGGACGTGGGTGCGGCCAAGGGCCTGGCTCGATAATGATCGGCGGCCGCGGCAGAATCACGTGGTCGCCTTCGTTGATATTGATGAGCACCCCTTGGGCCGCGGCAATCGCGGGAACGAGTAAGGAGACGAGCGTGATAGCAACGGCAAATCGAATCGGCTGGCAGCATTTCATGGAATCCTCCGTTTCCCACAACCAGGGTATGCTCAGGGTAACTTTCTTGGAGGTTGGACGCTGCGGCCTCGCTATTGGTTCCCGTCCTTCAGAATCGACTCACCGTCGATTTCCATTTTGTTGGGGTCAGGCTCGTTCTCGCCTTTTGCAGTTCGCCTAAACCCCGGCAATAAATCAATTATGCATTTCTCATGCTCGGCGGTGAGAATCGTCACTTCATACCCGGGGGGTCTCGTCTTGCCCGGCGGCAGCGCAATCAGCCCGCTTTGAACTTCCCAGGCGTTTTGAATTTCGGCTTTAGAATACCGCTTGTCGACGGCCTCCCTCACCGCCTTGGGCACATCGGCCACGGCAATTGGCTTTTTGATGGTGTTGACTCGATAACTACCCGAGATTCCGTCGACTCCCACTTCCAACTGTTCCTTTCCCACCTTGACGCTCAGCCACCAACTATCCACATCCAAGCCGGTGCTGGAAAAGGCGGCGCTCACGATTTTCGCATCAGCAAACTGCCGCTGGAGCGCTGCCACAACCGGCCGTGGCACCTGATTGACCGGAACATCCTGTGGGAGCTTATCGCCGGGTGCGTGGTCCATATCCCTGGCCAAAGCGACATGGTGTGCAAATACAACTGTACCGCAGAGCACTCCGGATATCAAAATCGACAACCAAAGTCTCCGCCCCTTCAAAACGCTTGCTGGCATAAAACCTCCGTCTACACTGAACCGTTTATTAAGCGTTTTGCACTTTCTGACCTGGCTCCGACGGAATAGCCCATGAATTGGGTCACAGATGCTTTCAGTTTATTTGCCATTTTGACGCGATGATGACCCCAGAAGTTCCCGGAATTAGATTTTCTCAGTTCGGATCGCCACCGGGCATGTCGTACGGATTTTTGCCCCGAAATTCGCCCGGCCAATGGATTTTCCAGGCCCTGGTTTTGCCATCCTTCAATTCCGCCTTGAGAACTGCCGGCGTCGGATTTTCATGGCCTGGCAGCATGGCCGCAGTCCACTGAAGTTCATCCGGATTTTTCGCCAAATTGGCTGCCGCGGATGCCTTCGCCTGCGCTGCTGCCGGGCTGTTTCCACCACCGCCAAAACCGCCACCTCCTATCCCGTTTCCAAAACGAAAGCCCGTTGATAAATCATCGGGCGGACCGAGCAAATCTTCCGCCTGTTGCCGCGTCATTCCCGGTTTCAATTCTCCCAATTCCTGTAGCCCGGCCCAAGCATAAGGGACCGCTGCCCAAAACGATGTCCATCCTGCAGGCGAACTTCTCGAACGCGCCAAGTGTGACAGAACAGCGACGGCTCTCCGATGAATGTCCGCATCATCCGGATGATAACGCAAGTAGAGCATGACTGGATCGAAGCGTGCTGATGATCGCGGTTTGTCGGTTTCCGCCTTCTGATTATCAGACTTTTCGCCGATTTCAAGAATGTATTCGGCAAGCTGCTTCAAATACGGTCCGTCAATGCCCGCGTGACCGTCGTTGATGTCGCCGGCGCGGGCAAGCAAAATTGGCATGGCGTCGGCCTGGCCGCTTTTCGTAATTTCGACGAGCTTTTGTGCCAGCCCCTCGTTTTCGGCAAGCAATACTTCTTGGGTTAGGGCGGCGGTCAATGGTTTGCCTAGCTCCTGATTTTTCAGCTTCGCCAGCGCCAGCCAGGCATCGAGTTCGTGTTGTTGCTCATCGGTCACCTCATTGTGCCGCTGCTCCACGGGCAACTCGGCCATGGTCCACACGACTTCGCCACTTTTGACCGTGCCCTGCCAAGCGTGTTTAGGCGGATTTTTTCCCGCCACAATTTTGCATTCTATCCAGGCGTGGTAAGTGCCGGGGACGATTAGTGAAAACGGAACCGTACGATCGGTCTTGGCATCGATCCAAATTTGCTTCCCCGCAGCGAGCCGGATTGGTGCTGTGTAGGGCTCTTCGTCAGCATCATTGTATGGTTCCCACTCGTCGGCCTCGATTTTTATTCCAGCATCTTCACGATCGGTTCCACCCGGATCCCAAATGCATTCTCTCCCGTCCGGACCCACGACATGAACCGTCGCATATTCACACAAAGCAGCCATCGGCACACGGAAAGGATGGTTTAGTTCGGCGTCGAACTCCATCACCAGATTCAACACTTCGCCAGGGTGATATTCCGTTCGGTCAATCGGGTCCAAACGGACGCCTGCTTTTAGCCCATCAACGGGCGCGCCCCAGTGTGTGTCGTTGTAGTCCGCGGCAATAACCCTCGTGCTTGCCAGCACAAGCAACGCAGCGCAGGCCGTTGCTCTCCGAAAGGCGCTCATATCCCAAAAGTTTGTTTTCATGCCTCACCGATCGACCCCCTAGAACACCCATTTAACCCTGGAAATTGGGAAAGGTAATGTCAACGGGATGTAACAAGGCAGTTTGGGTTAGGGAATCTCGGCAATCGGGAGAGCCCCCGGTGCATTCCTCGCCAAGGCCAATCTTGCGGTCAAACAGTGTTTTGGGGACACTCCCGCTCTATTTAGCCGATCTTTTCCCTAGCGGCCGTTCGGCCGAACTCAGCGAATCCACATCGCCTCCACAGCGATTTCATGCGCCAATCGTTCGCCATTTTCATGCTGTTACTATTTTCTGCCGCGTTGGCTGGCTGCGGTTCCTTCACCCGCTTTAGTCCGGCGGCGCAAAACGTAGTGCCTGCGCCCGCTACGCTGGTTCTGCCCCAGCCATCGGCCACGGTCGGAACCTTGCCAGGATCGAGTTCGCCGGTGGTGATTTTGGGACCGCCGGTGCCCAACAACACGGTATTGGTGCCGGCGATGAATCCGGATTACCTGTGGGACCAAGTCGTCGACATCGTAGACGATTATTTCCAAGTCTCGCAGGAAGATCGCGTCAAGCTGGTCGGCAACATGCAAACGGAAGGAAGCATTGACACCTTCCCGATTCCAGGCGCCACGATTTTCGAGCCGTGGCGCAGAGATTCCGTCAACCTCCAGCAGCGCTGGGAAAGCACGCTGCAGTCGATTCGCCGGCGCGCGTATGTGCGCGTTATTCCACAACAAAACGGCTGCAGCGGCTACCTCGTCGAAGTCACGGTGACGAAAGAGCTGGAAGATGTGCCGCATCCCATCAGCGGCTCCGCCGGTGCGTCGACGTTCCGCTACGATACTTCGCTGAATCGCGATACCGAATTCGATTCCGATCCGCATCGGCTTCCCGGCGATCCCGCCCGTCCCAACGGCCCGCGCGCCGTCACCGGCGGTTGGATTCCCATGGGCCCCGATGGCCGCGATCATGCACTGGAACAAGTCATGCTTGCGAAAATAGCCGCCCGCCTGGGAGGCGTCCCTTCGCTTGCCGGATCGACGGTAACCGGGCCGCCGACAAGCAGTGCGCCAACGACCATAGCGCCGGGAGTGCTCGCCCCGCAGCCGGTGCCAAGAGCATCTCAATTTCCGCCCGGCGAGCTGCAATCGGCGCCATCCAACGAAATTCCGCAACCGCTGGAACTGCCCGCGCCGTAACGAATGTGGTATAGTTTGCCGCATGGGTAATACCATCGGCGTGCTGGTTAGCGGCGGGTTAGATAGCGCCATTTTGGTTTCACATTTGCTCGCTCAAGGCGATCACGTCCAGCCGTTCTACATCGAGTGCGGCCTGCATTGGCAAGCAGCGGAATTGGCGAGCTTGCGGAATTATCTGGGAGCGGTTGCTACGCCTCGGCTAGAAACTCTAATCACGCTGCAGTTGCCGCTGGCCGATCTGTACACCGGCCACTGGAGTTTGACCGGCCAGCAAACCCCCGATGCGGCCACGCCGGACGAAGCCGTGTATCTGCCAGGCCGCAATTTGCTGCTGATCATCAAGCCGGCCCTGTGGTGTCAAATGCATGGCATCGGCCGGCTAGCGCTAGGCGTGCTGGGAAGCAATCCATTCGACGATGCCACCGCCGAATTCTTCGCTGCTTTGGAAAACGTACTGTCGCGCCTGGGCCAGCCGCCGCTAGAAATCGTGCGGCCCTTTGCCCACTTGCACAAGCCAGAGGTCATGCAGCTAGGACGCAACTACCCGCTGGGGCTTACCTTTTCCTGCATCGCACCGGTCAAAGGCCTGCACTGCGGGCACTGCAACAAATGCGCCGAACGCCAGGCGGCATTTCGAATGATCGAACTCGCTGATCCGACGGTTTATGCAAACAAGAAATGAACCGCAGAGACGCACAGGCACAGAGAAAGCCACAGATAAACACGGATGAAAACAGATGCGGAAAGAACAGATTGGACACGATCAGAAAAGCAATACTTATGGGTAGTGGGCCAATTTGAACATAGCCCGACTGTGTCAGTCGGGAAAAGCGGCTGTCGGAATTTCAAATTGTCCCACCACCTACTTATGCCGGTTATTGTATAAAGCAAGCAATGGACTGATTATTGTGCTTTTCAATTGCTTTCATCTGTGCTTATCTGTGTTCATCCGTGGCTTTCTTCTCGGTGTCTCTGCGGTGAATAAAAATCACGCCGCCCGGCTGGCTTTTTTCGGATCCAAATCATGTCGCGCGGTCAGCAAGTGAATGGCCGCCGTCAGGCCGTGCAACGCCTGATCGAGATGTCCCGTTTCGCGAATGCCTTGCAGATTTTGCGCCAGCAATTGTTGCGATTTCGCCAGCTCGCTTTCGCCGCGGTTCAAACCGGCCAGCGCTTCCACCAACTGGGCAAAGTGAGTTTGCAGACCGGTCATTTGGTTCAGCATCGCCTGGCCCTGCGATTTTTGCTCGGTGCGTTGCAATTGCATTTCGCTTAGCAGCTTGAGCAGTTTTTGCTCGCGCTGCGTATCGCTGTGCTCAAATTGCGCGTGCATTTTGCTGAGCGATTGTTCCCACATTTGTCCGTGTGTTTGCAGCCGCTTGTCGCTTTCCTGCTGCAAGCGTGTAAAGGCCGAGGCCCAAATTTGCAACTGTTTTTCCAACCGGGAATCCAGCGCCGTCAGCGTGGCCTGGTTTCCTACTTGCACGGCCTGCAAAAAGGGCGTCAGGCTTTCGTCGGTCACTTCGAAGCGGTTGAGCAGCTCTAAATCGACACGCCGGCTGATCGAATGAATGATTCCGCGCTCCGTCTTTTCGCACATGAACAGGCTGAACATCATCGTGATGGCGGCAGCCAAAGCGACCGTGGTGGTGTTGAATGCCGTACCGATTTCGCCCACCACTTTCGCCAGGTTATCGCCGATTTCGTCGACAGACAGCCCGCCGAAGGCCGAGCCGAAGTGAATGACCGTGCCCAAAATGCCTAGCACCGGAGCCACCCAGCAAATGAATCGCACCAATCCGTAATTGCCGTGCGTTTTTTCTTCGTCCTGCGTGGCCAAATAGCGCAGGTAATCGTGGAATCCGTCGGCCGATTCTTTTTCTTGCAAATAACCCAGCGCCTTGGCCAGCCGCTGCCCATAGCGGGAATCCAAAAACCACTTGGGCCGGCCGAGCAGTTGGGCATATAAGGCCCGGGCATTCGCTACCGGTTCTTTGCCGTTTCGCTCCGGCAGGCCGGGTTGCCTTAGCGCCAGCACTTCCAAAGGAAAGCCGCACAGCTTGAAGACGACATCCACAATGCCCCAGATGAAAAACGCCACCACCACGTACTCGACCACGTGCTCTGTCGTATAGCGATGGATGAGCGAACCCTTCGGGAATTCGCGGTACACAATCACGTAAAAAGCCACCGTCAACAGCGCGGCCACCGCCATCGGCAAATCGACCCAATCAGGCAATGCTTTTTTCTGTTTGTTTTGTGTGCTGGTCATAACGCACCACCTTTTGCATGCGTGGCAAACATGGGAAGTTCAAAACGGCCGACTATCTATGTCAATACTGCCAGTGCTACAATCGAATGCTGTCGCACTTTAATTTACTATCAGATCCTGGATTTACTGATCGAGCCTTATGTTCCGTGTTACTCGCGAAATCGATTTTTGTTACGGCCATCGGCTACTCAATTACGACGGCAAATGCCGGCACTTGCACGGCCACAACGGTCGGGCCGTCATTGTGTTGGAAGCGGCGGCGTTGGATTCCCGCGGCATGGTGTTAGATTTCTCCGACATCAAACAGGTCGTCAGCCACTGGATTGACGAAACGCTTGATCACCGCATGATTTTGTGCCGCGACGATCCGGCCGTGCCGCTGCTCCAAAAACTCGGCGAGCCGCTGCACATCATCGACGCCAATCCCACGGCCGAAAACATCGCCAAACTCATTTTCGAATTCACTGCCCAGCGCGGGTTCCCAGTCGTCGAAACCCATTTGTGGGAAACCCCACGCTGTTATGCAACTTATCGCAGTGCATAATTGTCAGTCGTCCATTGTCCGTCGTCAGTCGCAACGGACAACTGACAACTTACATGCTTGTCAAATAAAAACAGTCCGGGCGGCCTTTTGGACCTGACCCGGACTGCGTCCCCCCTGGGATGTCAGCATCGAAGATGCCTAGTCCACCCGGTGCGACAGTATGTATCGGTCGGGCAGTCGGGAACGCTTTGGCAATTCTTGCCGATTGCGAAAAGAGTAATGACCTCCACCGATTTGCCCAGTTTGCCGCGCTTCGCCGCAAAGCAATACTGCGGGCGATTCGCTTCATCGACTTTGCCGATTAAGCCGATCTTTAGGTGGATCGAGATGCGCCGGGGTAGGTCCGCGCGCACCGTGCTAGCATTTCGGACTTTGTGATTTTGCTTTTCGAGTTGCCTTCCGCATGAGCCGCTCCACCGCCGCCGGAACACACACCGTTAATTTGATGCCGCTCTTAGACGTGCTCCTGTGCACCATGGGCACGCTGATCGTCATTTTGGGCGTCATCAATCGCGAAGCCCGGCTGCATCCGGCCAAGCGCATGGCGGGCAAGGCTGCCCAGCAGCAAGAGCTTGTCGATGCCAAGGAAGACCTGCAACTGCGGATCCAGGAATTGACAGGCTCCCGCGAAAAAACTCTGGCCGATTTGGAAACCAGCCGTCAAAAGCTGGCCGGCGTGGAAGATTCCACAAGAGAAATGGAAGATCACCTGCAGGCCCTCGTCGCTGCGGGTAAAGAATTGAAAGCCAGCCACGACAACGATCCGCAGCGCGATCAGCTCCGCACACAACTCGCGCTACTAAACGCCCAGCGCATTCAATTGGAAAAAGATCTGCAGCGCGCCCACATGGATTCCGCCAATCGTCAGCCGGCCTATGCCGTGGTTCCCTTCGAGGGCATGTACAAAACCAACCGCCGCCCCATTTACATCGAATGCCGCGCCGACTGCGTTATCTTGCAGCCCGAGGGAATTGTCTTCCAACCGGAAGATTTCCTGGGACCTGGCGGACCCAGCAATCCGCTGGCCTCGGCCTTGCGGGCCGCGCAGGAATATTGGCGCAACGCTCCGCGCCCCGCGCCTGACTTGCCGAATGAGCCCTACCCGCTGCTCTTGGTTCGCCCCGATGGCATCATTGCCTATTATTTGGTGCGCGACGCCATGTCGTCGTGGGATGCCGAGTTCGGTTACGAGTTAGTCGGGGAAAATTGGAAACTCGATTTCCCCATGCAGCCCGAACCGCAATTGAAAGAACAAGAAGAGCGCGCCGTCGCCGACGCCCGGCAACAGTTGCAGTGGCTCGCGAAAATCAGCCCCGAATTATTCGCCCGAAAATCGAGCAAAGTGGAGTACCACGTTTCCCCTTTCCGCGGCGGCGTGGTGCGCGACGGTGGACCGTCCCTGGGCGAAGATCCGTTTGCCGACGATCCATTGGGCGGCTTTGGCCGAACTGGTGTTCGCGGTGGCGGCGGCAACTTCACAGGGGGCGGCAACAACCAATACGGTGGCGGCAACCCCAACGGCGATCGCTACGCCAACGGCGGAAATAACGCTGGCGGCACACTAGCATACGGGGGAAATGTGCCCGCTGGAAATCTGGGCGGCAATAGCGCCTTTGGCGGCAGTGCCTCAGGCATGAGCGGTTCGGGCCCGAATGGTTCCGGCAGCGGATTAAACAGCGGCGGCATGTACGGAGGCGGAAACGGCGTTGCTCCTAATGGAAATGGCCCTGCTGGAAATGCTCCTTCTGGAAATGGTCTGGCAGGAAATGGACAGGCGGGCGACGGCACGAATAATTCTGCATTAATTGGCGGCGGACCAAATAGTGGTACGGTGTTAAGCGGTCCAACACCCAGTGGCGGACTATCCACTGGCCCTGGCTTCCCAGGCGATCAACCGGGCGGCACTGGCGGCAGCGGATATTTGGCGGCCGGCCCCGGCGGCAATGGCTCAGGAAATGGCAGTGGCTCCGCTAATGGCAGTGGCTCCGCAAATGGCGGCGGCCCTGAATTCGACAATGTCGGACCCCGTTATGCCGGCGCCCGCAATAGCGGCAACGGTTTTGGCAATGGCACCGCAGGCGTTGGCACAGGAAACAGTGGCAATCAGAATCTCGCCAATGGCGCTGCATCGACCGTGGCCAATGGCGAACGTGGAATGAACGGCGGCACTCCCAGCGAATACGGTGGCGTATTATTGCCCAATTCTGCGTCGGGCCCATCAGTTTTCGGTATCGCATCGTCGGGTTCTGGTTCCGGTTCGCCGGGCACCAATGGCGCGGCGGGCGCAGCAGGCGCGGCAAATTCCAGCGCCGGCTCTTCCGGCGGTCCCTACGCGGTTAGCACCGGACCATTGGGCGGCAGTTCCGCCTACGGCACTTACGGCGGTTCGGCATCGTCTGGCGGTACGGGGAGTAGCGGCAGCGGTGGAATGTCGTCTTCATCAGGCGGCGATTCGTCCAGTGGCGGATCGTCTTCAGGCGGCCAATCTAGCAGTATGTTCGGCGGCTCCAGCGATCCCAACATGCCCGCCGGCGCGCCTTCCATGTCGTTCGATCTCACGCCCCAACAGCAACAAAACGCGGCCTCATACGATCCATCTACCCAGCAATCATCAAGCTCTTCGTCATCATCGCGCAGCCTGGCGAAAAATCGTGGCCACAATTGGGCGTTGCCCAACAGTCGCACTGCGTCGATTCCTGTTGATCGCCCCATCCGCGTGGAATGCTGGCCCGATCGGCTCGTGCTGGTGCCCGACACCCGGGATCAGCAGGCCCAAGTCATTCCGCTGGGCGCGCGGACGGAAGACTCCGTCGATCCCCTGGTGAGCGCGATACGCAGCTACACCAAAAGTTGGGGCATCGCCGGCCGCAGCATGTATTGGAAACCGCAGTTAGTGTTGAACGTGAACCCCAACGCCGACGCCCGCGCCGCCGATTTACAAACCCTTCTGGCCGACAGCGGCTGGGACGTGAAACGAAAATAAACAACGAAGCTAACGACTGTCGACAGTACAACCGCTTGCGGTTTAGCCGCCGCCGACCCTGAACCCTGAACCCTACTTCTCTTCACCCCTCACCTCCTCACCCCTCACCCGTCACCCTCCCATGCAGCGCAACGATAACACCAACATCGAACACGCCGGTCAGGATTCGTTCCTCGACATCACCACCAACATCGTCGGCATTCTCATCATTCTCGTGATGGTGGTTGGCATGCGGGCCCAAAACCCCATCGTGCAGGCATCCACGACGCCAGTACCCTCTGCGGAAGAATTGGAATCGCTGAGCAAGCAGGCTGCTTCCATCGAATACGACGTACGCCGCATTGGGCAGGAAGCGCAAGCGGTCGACGCCGACAGCGGCGCCAAAAGTGCCGCCCGCGAATCGCTGGCCACGATGATTGCGGCCGCGGAAAAAGAAATCGGCGATCGCCGGGAGCAGCTCGATTCCTCAAAGCAGGAAGATTTCGACCTGCGTCGCCAGTTGGAAGAAAGCCAGGCTGACTTGGAGCGCGGCGAAGCCGAACTGCAAGGCCTGGAAGCACAGAAGCCGCCGACCGTAGAAATCCGCCATTATCCCACCCCCATCAGTCGCACCGTGCTGGGGCACGAAGTGCATTTTCAATTGCTCGGCGGACGCATCGCCTATGTGCCCGTGGACGATTTCATCGAAGACGTACGCTCCGATATTCGCACCTCGGGCATGGATTTGAACAACATCGCCGACCGCGTCGGCGTGGTCGGGCCACGGAACGGTTTCGAATTCCGCTACACCATGGATATTGTCGCCGACCACGGCCGCATCGTCGGACTGCGGGCAAAAGAATTCCAGGTGGTGCCCACCGGCACGCAGGAGGGCGAAACGTTTGAGCAGGCCATGCGGCCGACTTCGGCATTTCACCAGGCGTTGGCACTGCACAGCCCCCACGACACCACGGTCACGCTCTGGACCTATCCCGATAGCTTTGAAACTTACCTCCAACTCAAGGAGGAGCTGCATCGGCTCGATTTTGCCACGGCCGGCCGCCCGCTCCCGATGGGAGTGCTGATCGGCGGCTCCGATCACGGGACAAAATCTTCGGCGCAATAAAGAAGCAATTAGCGGCTAGCGATTAGCAATTAGCAACGGCCATCGGCTTGCCGGCTAATCGCTAATTGCTAGTCGCTAGCCGCTTTATCGATTCCCCGCTCCACGGCAGCGCAAATCCGATCTAGTTCGTCCAACCGTATCGACAGCGGTGGCATGATGACGATTACATTGCCCAGCGGGCGAACGAGCACGCCTTCCGCCATGGCCGCTTCACAAGCCCGCCATCCGCGGCGCTCTTGCCACGGATAGGGTTCTTTCGTCGCTTTGTCGCGCACCAACTCCACGCCGGCGATTAATCCGCATTGCCGAACGTCCCCCACGTGCGGATGCCGCGCCAATCGCGCCAAACGCTCCGCCAAGCGGGCCATCTTTGGTTGTAGTTTCGCCAGCGTTTGTTCTTCCTCAAAGATTTGCAAATTCGCCAGCGCCACCGCCGCCCCCAACGGATTGCCGCCATAAGTGTGTCCGTGAAAAAACGCTTTCGACTCCCCATACGTCCCCAAAAACGCTCGCCAAACTTCGTCCGTCGTCAACGTGGCCGCCAGCGGCATGTATCCCCCGGTGATTCCCTTGGCCAGGCACAAAAAATCGGGCGTCACTTGCTCGTGCTGGCAAGCAAACATGCGGCCCGTGCGGCCAAAGCCCACCGCCACTTCGTCGGCGATGAGCAGCACGTCGTGTTGGCGGCATAAATCACGCACGCCGCGCAAATACCCGGGCGGATGCGTGATGATGCCCGCCGCACATTGGACGAGAGGCTCGATCACCACCGCCGCAATACGCCGATGCTGGTCATTCAGCACCGTTTCCAATTCCCCCAAATAATGCGTTAACGCCGTTTCGGCCCGCACTCCACTGGCAAGCCGATACATGTCGGGCATAGGCACGCGAATCACTTCAAACATCAGCGGTTCGAACATGGCGGTGAATCGATCGACCCCGCCCACGCTCACGCTCCCCATCGTATCGCCGTGATAGGCTTCCCCCAGCGCCACATACAGCGTTTTTTCCGGCCGCGGATCGGGCCGCTGCCGCCAATACTGAAACGCCATTTTCAAAGCGACTTCCACGGCCGTCGCCCCGTCGTCGGAAAAAAATACATGCTTCAAACCCGCCGGCGCAATATCGACCAATCGCTTGGCTAGCTCGATGGTCGTGGGGTTCGACATGCCCAGGTTCGTGACGTGGGCCACGCGCTCCAACTGCTCGACAATCGCCGCATCCAGCCGCGGATGCCGATGCCCGTGCAAATTGCACCACAGACTGCTGGTGGCGTCCAGATATTCTCGCCCGTCGATGTCGACCACCGTGCAGCCCTGGCCGCGCTCCAAAATCAGCGGCTTATACTCCGCCATTTGCGTGAAAGCGTGCCATACTATTTCGCGATCCCAACGCAAAAGTTCGTCACGGCTGGGCATGGCGGAGTAAGTGGCAAGGGGTTGAAAGATGATTGCTCAAGGCGAATATAAGAGATCAGCAATGACCAATAAATATTTAGCCGCGAGGGCTCACCCCGCGCTTGCGGTTTAGCAAATCCCCCATTCGACCAAAATCGGCCCACCCCGCGCTTGCGGTTTAGCAGATTCACCACTCAACCACAACCCGCTTGCCCCGCGCTTGCGGTTTTGCAGATTCACCACTCAACCACAATCGGCGCACCCACACCGGCTTTTAGCATCCCTGCCGCACTCCCATTGACCACCGCAATTTCCAGATAACCACTGGAACCAATCAGCGCCGTCAATTCGCCCGGCTTCCGCTCACTATAAACTTGCGCCAGACCGGCAATTTCGCGCCCCGCACATTGAATTCGGACCGCTGGCATTTTCTCAGCGTCGCCAAGCTGTGCCGCGCCGATGTTCGTGATTAAATTTCCAAACCGATCGATCCACCGCACGGTTCCATCCACGCGGTTGCCGCTGCGGCGCGGCTCGGGCCAATCGAGCATCAACAATTCGTGCAGGGCAGGCCCCAATCGCTCCGATTCCAATCCCAGGCTCAACTGTGCGGCGACAGGCGCTAAAATGTCGCGCCCATGAAACGTGCGCGAAACTTCCGGCAGCCAAATTTCCGCATTCGCCAGTTCCACGATCCGCGCCGGCTTGTGGCGCTGGGCCAACAAGCTGAGCAATCCATTGTCAGGCGCTAAATACTGCTGATCGCCAATCCGCGCGTAAATCAGTTTTCGCGCAGTTCCCACACCCGGATCGATCACCCCCACGTGAATCGCCCCGGCCGGAAACCACGGCGTCGCTTCGGCCAACACCACCGCGCCGTGCCGCACGTCTTGCGGACCCACCTCGTGCGAAATATCAACCAGCCGCACCGCCGGATGGATGCCCAACATCACCCCCTTCATCGCCGCCACATACGGACTGCCGGAACCAAAATCGGTAGTGAGAGTGATGATTGCAGACATGACAATTCAAAATGCACCAGCCACTGCTGCGGCGACGAGAAACTTACATCTTCCCCGCCAGTTCCAGACATATTTCCCGAAAGCGGCCCGGGTTGACGTTGGGATTGCGCTTTTTCGCCTGGCCGATTAAATTGCCCGCCGCTTGTGCCTTTCCGGCCTTCAGATCGGCCACAATTTTCGGATTAGCAGCCAAAATCTCGCCCGCCATGGCGATCAATTCGATCTCGTCGACTTTGGCAATGCCCAGCGCCGCTACGGCTTCCGCCACCGATTTGCCCGCCAGCATTTCGACAAACACTTCGCGGGCTCGGCTAGTGTTGAAATCGCCCGCCTGTACTCGGCCAATTAAATCGGACAGCGCCGCGGCGCGTACTGGGAAATTCTCAATCGGCACGTTTTTCTCGTTCATTACTCGCAGCACGTCCTGAGTCACCCAGTTCGCGGCCGTTTTGCCGTCTTTCACGGCATCGGCCAGTTCGACGAAGTACGCCACGAACGGCCGGCCCTGATTTACAATCACGTCGCTGTCGTACGCAGTGATCCAGTACGTCGCTTCCAAGCGGGCCCGCAACTGTGCTGGCAGTTCCCCCAAACTGGCCCGCACTTTTTCGATTTGCGCAGGTGTCGTGGTCACCGGCACTAAATCCGGCTCGGGAAAATATCGGTAATCGCTCGATTCCTCTTTCTCTCGCTGCCCGCGAGTCATGTTCGCCGCGTCGTCCCAGCCGCGCGTTTGCTTCGGCCGCTTGCCAATTTCCACGTGGTCTTCCTGCCACACGTCGTATTGCCGCTGTGCTTCGTACTCCAGCGCTCGCTCCACGGCCCGGAAGCTGTTCATGTTTTTAATTTCCACAATCGGCGTTTTGGCCAGCCGACCGTCGCTCTGCGGAATGTGCAGATTCACATTGGCATCGACCCGCAAACTTCCTTCCTGCATGTTGCAGTCGGATACTCCCAAATACGTGAGCAGCAATTTCAACTCCGTGAGATACGCCTTCGCTTCCAGCGGCGAACGCATGTCGGGCTGGCTCACAATTTCCAACAGCGGCGTGCCGGTGCGGTTCAAATCAATCCGGCTGTCGGCCTTTCCATGCGCCTCGTCGTGCATGCTCTTGCCCGCGTCTTCTTCCAAGTGTGCCCGAATGATGCCGACTCTTTTATTTTCAAACCGCCCCTTGGGATCGCTGATTTCCAAATACCCATCGTGCGAAAACGGCAAATCGTACTGGCTGATTTGGTACCCCTTGGGCAAGTCGGGATAGTAATAATTTTTGCGGTCCCACTTCGTGAACGGCGCAATTTGGCAGTTCAGCGCCACCGCCGTTTTCAGGCCCAGCTCGAACGCTTGCCGATTCATCACCGGCAGTGTGCCGGGCATCCCAATGCATACCGGGCAAGTTTGCGTGTTCGGCGGGGCGCCAAACTTCGTGCTGCACGGGCAAAACAGTTTGCTCGCCGTGAGCAACTGCACGTGCACTTCCAGGCCGATAATGGTGATATAAGGGTCAGACATTTTGGAACCAAGCTGATAATTTCACAGCGGCGGTTTGCGCGTGTGCCAGTCGGTGACGGTTTGAAACATGTGGGCCGCGCGCAGCAGTCTTTCTTCTTCCAGCGCGGGGCCCTGCAGTTGCAGGCCAATCGGCAGGCCGCCGCTGCTGAATCCGCACGGGAAAGCGATGCCCCCCAGGCCCGCCAGATTCAGGCTCACCGTGTACAAATCGACCAGGTACATCGCCAGCGGATCGTCGCTTTTCTCGCCGATTTTGAAAGCCGGCGTGCTGGTCACCGGTCCGGCGATTAAATCGACCTCTTTGAACGCATCGTCGTAATCCTGGCGAATCAGCCGCCGCACTTTCAGAGCTTTGAGATAATAGGCGTCGTAATATCCGGCGCTCAGCGCGTATGTGCCCAGCATGATGCGGCGTTTCACTTCCGGGCCAAAACCTTCGGCCCGAGATTGCCGATACATGCGCACCAGAGAGTTGTCCAAATCTGCCAGTGCGGCTTTGTTCCCGGCCGCTTGCAATTGCTTGGCTTCGTCGGCCAGGCGAGCGTTCATTTTCGCCACGTCGGTGCGATAGCCGTAATGCACGCCGTCGTAACGGGCCAAATTGCTGGAGGCTTCGCACGGGGCGATAATGTAATACGTGGCCACGCCGTATTTGGCGTGCGGCATCGAAAGCTCTTTCACCTGCGCGCCCAGCGATTGATACACTTTGAACGCTTCGCGCACGGCTTGCTCCACTTCGCCGTCGAGGCCCGGCCCGAAATGTTCGCGCACCAGTCCTAGCTTCAATCCCTTCAGCGGCTCGCGCACGGTTTTCGAATACGGCGGTACCGGCGTGGTGACAGAAGTTGAATCGCGCGCATCGTGCCCGGCAATTGCTTCGAGCAACAATGCCGCATCTTCTGCCGTCCGCGCCAGCGGGCCGATTTGATCCAAGCTGCTGGCAAACGCAACCAGTCCGTATCGGCTCACTCGACCATACGTCGGTTTCATGCCGGTCACGCCGCACAGACCGGCCGGTTGGCGAATCGACCCGCCCGTGTCGGTGCCGATCGAAAGACACGCCATCCGTGCGGCCACGCAGGCCGCCGCGCCCCCGCTGGAGCCGCCGGGAATGCACTCCAAATTCCACGGATTGCTCGTCGGAAAAAACGCCGAGTTTTCGTTAGAGCCCCCCATGGCGAACTCGTCCATGTTGGTGCGGCCCAGGAACACGGCGTCGGCGGCATGCAGTTTTTCGATAATGGCCGCATCGTAGGGCGCTTTGAAGTCGGCCAACATTTTCGAGGCGCAGGTCGTCAGTTCGCCTTGGGTGCAAATCAAATCCTTCACCGCCACCGGCAAGCCGCCGAGCAGGCCAATCGGCAGCCCCTTGGCGCGCCGCTGGTCAATTTCTTTGGCGCGCTTCAGTGCCGCAGCGGCATCGTAGCGCAAAAACGCTTTGACCTGGCCATCGTGCTGTTCGATTTGCTCGATGAAGGCCTGCGTCACTTCGGCCGACGAGACACGCCGGGCGTTCAAATCGGCCAGCAGTTCAGCAGCGGTGCGATCAGTCAGCGACATGGAGAAGAAAGTAGGATTTAGGAAGTAGGATGTAGAATTTGACCAGCGACAAAATTAAGCGCTCGCGCCCAAAATCCTACATCCTGCGTCCCTATTCGCCTAGCACGGCGGGGACCAAATAGAACTGTTCGTCATGCTGCGGAGCATTGGCCAAAGCCTGGGCTCGATCGAGCGATGGCTGCACTTCGTCGGCCCGAAACACGTTGGTCATTTCCACGGCATGGGCCATGGGCTGCACCTGTTTGGCTTTGATCTCCTCGTCCAGTTCGGCCAACTGTTCGATGTACGCCACAATGCCGCCCAATTGCGTGGTCAGGCGGTCCAACTCTTCCGGGTTCAGCAGCAGCCGGCCCAAGAGCGAAACCTTTTCCACATCTTGCCGGATGAGTGCCATGTTTGTGTTGCGTGTAAACGTGCAACCCATGGGCTTGCACTTGAAATAAATTCCATAAAGCCGCGACCGTTGGTCGCGCTGGCAGCGCTAATCGACAACCCTCAACTCGCCGCCGCCGCCGCTTTCGCTCCCTTGCCTCCTTGCATGGTCAGTTTGAACGGAGCGCGGCGGACCAGCTTGGTCACCGAGCCGCGGCGAATGCAGCGGGTGCAGACCAGCATGCTGGTGTTCGATTTGCCCACGGTCACGCGCAGCCGCTGCAAGTTCGGCTTGAACTGCCGCCGGGCAATGCCCGTGACTTTGGTCCCCACGCCGCCCAAATACTTGGCCTTACCGCGGGTGGTGACGCGGTTTCCCATCGTGGCCGATTTGCCGCAAACTGCACAGTGACGAGCCATCTGCAACCTCGAGCGTTCTAAGTCTGTTGTGTCGATAAATGACGAACTAACCAGTATATCGGTTCAGCCACGGCGAACAAGGGCGAACTGAAAGCGTAAATTGCCTCTCATTTCACCAGCCGCAGCACTTCGTCGAGAACCAACCCGTTTGTGGCGATGCCTTCGCCGCTGTGAATGGTGGGGCGGCCTTGCCAATCGGTGAACGTGCCGCCGGCTTCTTGCAAAATCGGCAACAGGGCGGCGGCGTCCCAGACGTTCATCACCGGGTCGACCATCGCTTCGGCTCGTCCGGTTGCGACCAGCATGTAACCGAAGGCATCGCCCCAGGTGCGGGTGAGTTTGGCGGCCTTCGTCAACCGCTCGAAGGCCGGCCAGCCGCCGCGCTTATGAAACCCCGTTAACCCGCTGGTGAGGAACAAACCCTCTGTTAAGGTTTTTTTCTGGGAAACTTTGGCCGGCGCCGGCGCTGCCTTGCCGCGCACATACCAGGCCCCCTGCCCTGCGGCGGCATACACCATTTCGTCCGTGGCGGGCAAGTAGATGACCCCGATTTCGCTGGTGGAGTTCGCGCTCCGCTCCGCAGACTGCGCGTCGCGGCTAAACTCAGCACCGCGGCTCGATGAATCATTAAACGATTGTTCGACGCCGATCAACACTGCATACAGCGGCACGCCGTGGATGAACGATTTGGTCCCGTCGATGGGGTCCAAAATCCAGCGGTAACCGCTTGTGCCCGACTGCTCGCCGAATTCTTCCCCCAAAATGCCGTCCTCGGGAAAGGCGGCGGCAATGCGCCGGCGAAGCAATTGCTCCGATTCCCGATCGGCCACGGTCACCGGCGAGGCGTCGTGCTTCAAATCAACCTGTAAATCGCCGCGGCGAAAATAGCGCAGCGTCAGCGCGCCGGCCTCACGGGCGGCATCGACAGCCAATTTCAAACGGTCGGAAAGCGCGTCGCTCATTCCGTCCAGATTAACCGCCGCCGAGCGTACAGGAAAGCCGGATACCGCTCCGGTGCATCCTGCTACCGCACTGCGCTGCGACATGCCCGTTTGCTCGTCGCGGCGAAACGTTCCCTCGACTCTCAGAACCTCATCCCGGCCATTCCTCCTTGCTGCCATTAATTCCTTTCCGCTGCGGCGGCACCAGCGAGGAAATTTTGATGCCGCCTAATTGCTTGCGGGCCAACGCGGTCACCTGTTGCAGCGCCGAGGAAAGCTGCTCCACCGATTCCGGCGGGAGCCCCTCGGCCAACGGTGCGTGCGCTAGCACCGGACCGTCGATCGCTTCGATCAGGTCCAAGAGCGAAATATCCTCGGGCTTGCGCTCCAGGGTATACCCGCCGTCCACGCCGCGGGTGGAGTGCAAAATTCCATGCGTGACTAAATTGCGAAGAATCTGCAGCAAAAACCGCTCTGGCATCTTGCCCTGTGCGGCCAGTTGACTGCAGGGAACCGGCGTGCCGGGTTCGGCTTCGGCCAATTGCAAGGTGGCCTGCAGCGCGTACCCGACGGTGCGCGAAAGTTTCATCGGAGTGCCTTTGCGTCTACGATCGGGAGCCAGCACTATGTGCGTAGATCGCTTGCGAGATCCCTACTCACAACGGCATTTGTTGCTCATCAGACAAATCGAAGTACGGCGGGGAGCATTTTACCCAAATTCGTCGGGCTCCCGCTGGTCGTCCTTGCGATTGCGTCATGCTGACAAGCAATCATGGCCCACAATCTTGCCGTGGTTTGACAACAAGCGAAAACAACGAGGCACGGATAGGAACGAGAACAGCAGCCGAGCTTATTCCCCAACCTTCGCAACGGCGGCGGCTCTCGGGGCGGCGCTTGAAGGAGCGACGCTCATGCAGGCACCTCCTTTCAGCACATGGGCCAAAGAGTCTTTACGAAAATCGATGAATGATCTCATGAGTTGGCCAAGAGGATTCCAATCCCACTTGAAACTCCACTCAGCCACATTCCCCCTGGACAACGTGGGATTTTAGAGCGGTTGGCCATCTGTGTCAAATGTTTCTTGGGGGAATTTTAAGGAAGTCCTTAAAGAGAGGGGGGAGAACGCGGCAGCATCCCCCACGATTAACCAATGCTCGGCCGTGCCGAATCGACCGGCGCGTTGTCCGCGGCACGACGATTGCGCTCGCGCCACGCCACATGCCAGAACAGCATGCATGCCCCCAAAACCAGCAGGCTGTCCGCCAGGTTGAACACCGGCCAATCGAAATGAATTTTCCGGATTTCCAAATGCAGCCAATCGCGCACCGCATGCACCACCTGTCCGGCCCGTGGATTGGGCGGTTCCCACACCAAGCCGGGCAATCCCAACCGATCGTACAAATTGCCGAAAATGCCCGCCATCAAAACGCCCAGCGCCACCGTTAGCCACCAATCGTGCCCGGCGCCGGCAAAAAACAGCCAATAAAAAATGCCCATCGCCGCCAGCACCGACAGCCCCGCAAACACCCACGTCATGCCCTGCCCCAAACCAAACAAGGCCCCCTCGTTCAAACTCGTGGTCAGGCTGAACACCCCGGGCGCCAGCACAATTGGCGGGCTTTCATACGGCATGCCCAGTTTGGCGAAAATCCAATGTTTGGTTGCCAAGTCGGCGGCACAACCGACAATAATTAGCCCTAGAAACAACGCAATTCGCGATGCCGGGACTGGAGTCGTGGCCATCCTGTGACCTACTCAACAAAGGACCGGAGGAAACCTGCCCTATGGGCTTAGCCCCGCGTTTCCATTTTCGAGGCGCACTTCACGCACAACGCCGTGTAGGGAATGGCTTCCAGCCGGGTCTTGGGGATTTTGGTGCCGCATTCTTCGCAATCTCCGTACGTGCCCGATTCGATTCGTTCCAACGCGGCTTCGATGGCGCCCAACGTCACTTCGTCGTTTTCCATCAGGCTCAGGCTGAATTCCTGCTCGAAATTGTCGCTCCCCAGGTCCGCCATGTGGATCGGCATGCTGGAAATGCTGCCGTTGGCTTCCGATTGATTCTTTTTCAATGCGGCATCGGCCAACTGGTTGACATCCCCCCGCAAACGAGCCCGTAAAGCGACCAACAAACCTTTATATTCCTTCGCTTCAGCCTTCTTCATTATTAAGTACTCCCGCGGTGAAAATCCCTGGTTGGAAGCCTTTGGATTGTGGCGAAACCACGATTATAAACTCAGCCCCAGTGAAGTGTCAAAGGGCCGGATGAACAGGTGGTGGGTCAATTTGAACATAGCCCGACTGTGTCAGTCGGGAAAAGCGGCTGTCGGAATTTCAAACTGACCCACTACCGATGAACAGCTAAATGGGCCACTGTTTACGACTGTGCTTCCAGAATGTAAGAGCCTAATCTAGACTGAATGATTCGGCATACAATGGCTTGATCCGTCCATGCTAGCTGCCAGGGTGTTCCCATTAGCGTCGCCACCAAAACCGATGTCGCCTTCCAACGCTGCGTTTCCCCCAGTTGCGGGCAAACTTACGGTATCGAAGAAGTGCGCGTGGCCTGCGATTGCGGCCACTTGGTCGACGTGGCCTACGATTGGAACCGCCTCCGCCCGCCGACCTCGCTGAAATGGTTCGAAAACAAATGGAGCCGCCGGCACGAACCGCTCTGCTTCAGCGGCGTGTGGCGATTCCGCGAGTTGCTCCCCTTCGCTCCGCCGGAAATGGCCGTCACCATTGGCGAAGGCCAAACGCTGCTACAACTGGCTCCGGCCGTCGGAAAATACGTGGGCCTGGATCGTGGCCAACTCCATTTGCAATACGAGGGAATGAACCCCTCGGGCAGCTTCAAAGACAACGGCATGGCGGCCGCCTTCACTCATGCCCGGCTGGTCAACGCCAAGCGAGCCGCCTGTGCCTCGACCGGCAACACGAGTGCGTCGATGGCGCTCTATTGCGCTGTCACGCGGCTGATGAAAGGCATTATTTTCATCGGTTCTGGCAAAATTTCATATGGGAAACTTTCGCAGGCGCTTGATTACGGCGCGCTCACCGTGCAAATTGCCGGCGATTTCGACGACGCCATGCAGCGTGTGAAAGAAGTTTCGGCCAAGCTGGGCATTTACTTAATGAATAGCGTCAACCCATTTCGGCTGGAAGGGCAAAAAACCATCATGCTCCGAGTGCTGGAAGCCCTCCGCTGGGAACCGCCCGATTGGATCGTCGTCCCCGGCGGTAACCTCGGCAACTCCAGCGCGTTTGGCAAAGCCTTCGCCGAGATGAAAGAGATCGGCCTCATCGACCGCGTGCCCCGTTTGGCCGTCATCAACGCCGCCGGTGCCAACACACTGTTCGAATTATACCAGCGCCGCGGTCTGCGCTGGAACGGCGGCCAGCCCGACGAAAATATTATCAATACTTATTATGCCGAGCTGGCCGCCGCCGGCCGCCGCGCCGACACCATCGCCAGCGCCATCGAAATCAACCGGCCCGTCAGCCTCACGAAGTGTTTGCGGGCGCTCGAAGTGTGCGACGGCGTGGTCCGCGAAGTCACCGAGCAGGAGATGTTAGACGCCAAAGCCCAAGTGGGCGCCGGCGGCTTGGGCTGCGAACCCGCCAGCGCCGCCAGCGTAGCCGGAGCAAAAAAATTGATCGCCGAAGGGGTGATTGGCAAAGACCAGCGAATCGTCTGTATTCTCACTGGCCATCAATTGAAAGACCCCACCGCCACCGTGGCGTACCACACCACCGATCAGGAAATGTTCAACAAAGTATTAGGCAGCCGCGGCGTCAAACGGGCCGCCTTCGCCAACCGCGCCGTCACGGTGAACAACAATTTGGACGAAATCATCCGCGCCATCCAGTTATACAGTTAATCCAATCCAAACGGCTCAGCGACCCGCTTGCGGCTTAGCACGTCCCTCCAATCCATAATTCCACTTCTTCGACGAAGCACTTCCTCATGCTCGACACTCCCATCAAAATCGCCGTTCACGGAGCCGCCGGCCGCATGGGCCAACGCCTGATTGCCCTCGGCTCCGTCGATGACGAATTGCAAATTGCCGCCGCGCTCGATTCCCCCAAGCACTCCAAACTCGGTGAAGATGCCGGCCTTATCGCGCGGCTGCGGAAAATCAATGTGCCTTTGGCCGCCACGTTGAACGTGCCCGTGGATGTGGTGATCGATTTTTCCATTCCCGCCGCCACCATGGCGATTTTGAAAACGTGCTTGGAGAAAAACATCGCGCTGGTCGTCGCAACCACCGGGCTCGATGAGCAGCAGCAGAAGACCGTCGAAGCCGCGGCCCAAAAAATTCCGCTCCTCTGGTCGCCTAGCATGAGCCTGACGGTGAATTTGGCCATGCGGTTGGCCGAAATTTGCGGCCGCGCGCTGGCCGAGCACCCCAGCGGCGCCGACGTGGAAATTATCGAGCGGCACCACCGTTATAAGGAAGATGCCCCCAGCGGCACCGCGCTGAAGTTCGGTCAAATCATCGCCGACGCCATGGGCCTCACCAAGCATCAACATGGCCGCGAAGGCCGACCGGGCCAGCGCCCGCACGAAGAAATCGGTTACCACGCTGTCCGCAGCGGCGACAACCCGGGCGAGCACACCATCATTTTCGGCCTGTTGGGCGAAACGCTGGAAATCACGGTTCAAGCCACCAACCGCGATTGCTACGCCCACGGCGCGCTGGCCGCCGCCAAATTTCTCGCCGGCAAACCCGCCGGCCTGTACGGCATGAACGACGTGCTGGGACTGTAAAAAGCAAAAGGCAGAAAGCAGAAAGCAGAAAGCAGAATGATACAATTCAACCTCTTGACATAGAATCTGAATTGCAATGTTCGCAATGAGCAAAATGCCATCTTCTGCCTTTTGCCTTCTGCTTTCTGCCTATGCTCATCATGGCTAAATGCGAAGAAGGATACCTGTGCGACGTTTGCAGCGGTGATGTGGCCGAAATCACCGATAGCGATCTCTACCTGCGCTACGTCATCGGCGAAGTCGATCCCGAAACGCTCCACACGCTGCGCGAACGCCACATCCGCTGCAATCCCACGCTGGCGCAATTTATTGTCGACGACGATTTCGCGCCGGTCGTCATCGATGGTGCGTTCGACAAGCGGCAGCTCGACCCCAACTATGTCCGCCAGCGCCAATCGCTCGTCACCCGCGGCTGGCGGCGGCTCAAAGAAATCGCCGGCCTCGACCTGCCCATCATCGACTATCCGCTGCCCGAAGTGCGTGCCGCCCACGAGCGCTCCACACAATGATCTCGCGCAGAGACGTAGAGGGCGCGAAGAAAGGCCAAGGATTATTTTCTACTCGGGCAGTTGATTGACGAGTCGGGTAATGCCGTCTTTGAGATATTCTTCGCCGAAGTTGATGAGCAAGCCGACTCGCTTATTCGTTAAACGAAGATACGTCAAAACTTGCTTCTTATGCACGGGAATCGTCTTTTCGACCGATTTTAGCTCTACAATCACTTTGTCCTCAACCAAAATATCGATGCAAAAACCTTCGTCGAACCGAATGTTGTCATAAACAACCGGAATCGGCGCTTGCCGCTCGCATTTCAGCCCACGTTTCTTTAATTCGTGTGCCAGCACAACTTCATAGACCGATTCCAACAATCCTGGTCCCAAAGCTTTATGTACTGCGATTGCTGCATCAATCACAATTCCAGTAATATCATTCTCGTGCATTACAGGCATTGCCGATCTCCTGCCAACTTTGCGTCCTCTGCGTCTCTGCGCGAGATTATTCTGATTTGAAATCAGCCACCACACAAGCATCTGCGTTCAAACGGAACTCAGCTTTGCCTGGCGCGCGCGTGGCTTTGGCGCTGCTGTTGGCAATCAATTTGCTCAACTACATCGACCGCTACGTGTTGGCCGCGGTCGAAGACCAAATTCAGCACGACTTCGGCAGCACCGAAGCCCAAACCGGTTTGCTCGCCACGGCGTTTCTCATCAGTTACATGTGTTTCGCGCCGGTCTTCGGTTGGCTGGCCGATCGCTACTCCCGCTGGCTGCTGGTCGGTGTGGGCGTCTTGATTTGGAGCGCCGCCAGCGGCGCAACCGGTTTAGCAACCGGCATTGCAATCATGCTGGCCACGCGAGTGTTTGTCGGCATTGGCGAAGCAGCCTACGGCCCCGCCGCGCCGACCATTATTGCCGATTTGTATCCCGTCGAGCGCCGCGGACAAGTGCTTGCCTGGTTTTATGTCGCTATTCCCGTTGGCAGTGCGCTGGGTTACTTGCTCGGTGGGCAGGTGCTGCACTTGGGTTTCACCTGGCACTACGCATTTTTTATTGTCGTGCCGCCGGGTTTACTGCTGGGCGCATGGGCCATATTCCTGCGCGATCCGCGGCACGCTGGCGCTACAATACGCGCAAGCAAGCAACCAGGTCAAAGCGCTCGTTCGCCGGCCGCCAAATTATCGGACTACAAGCAATTGCGGCACATTCCCTCGTACGTTTACAACACGCTGGGCATGACCGCCATGACGTTTGCCACCGGTGGATTGTCGTTCTGGATTCCGCGATACCTGGTCTGGCGAAAAGTTCATGCCGGTCTGCTTGACCCAGCCGATGCCGAACTTCGCAAAGCGGCGCTGACAGACGCTAACTGGGTGTTTGGCCTGATTGTCGTAATCACGGGTCTGGCCGCCACGCTCAGCGGCGGCTGGCTCGGTGATAAGCTGCGCGGACGTTTTCCCGGGTCGTACTTTTTGGTGTCCGGCTGGGGAATGCTCATCGCGCTGCCGTTTTTTTTGGCCGCGCTGGTGGTGCCATTCCCCACAGCCTGGATCATGATATTCATCACCTGTTGCGGCTTGTTTTTTAATACCGGACCGACGAACACCATTCTGGCGAATGTAACGCAGCCCTCGATTCGTGCCGCGGGCTTTGCGCTAAACATTTTTATCATCCACGCGCTGGGCGACGCCATCAGCCCACCGCTGATCGGCAAAATCAACATGCTCTTTGGCGATTCCACCGCGACCGCATCGAATGCCGCTGGCAAAGTCGACGAAATTGTCAGTTCGAACATGAACGCCGGTTTCGCCGCCGTCTCGCTGGCCATCTTTTTAAGCGGCGTGTTTTGGCTGTGGGGCGCTAAATACTTGGCGAGCGATACCGCAAAAGTATCTGCCTCCGAGCAATCAGCGATTTAGCGGGCAGCCAATGAGCTGATAACCCATTAGATTCCCTTCTATTCAATACTAATTTGCCGCAAACTGTTCTAGACGATATGCTTAACTTGTAACCGGATTGTTATTCAAAAGCGACGAAGCTGGAGAAGAACTGCACCATGCTGAACGTTGAAGTCGAACGTGAAGAAGATGGTCGTTGGATTGCCGAAGTGCCGGACTTACCCGGCGTGCAAGCTTATGGGAAATCGCGCCAAGAAGCCATTGAACGGGCTAAAGCACTTTCGTTGCGCGTATTGGCCGACCGCTTAGAACACGGTGAAAGCGTGCCGGAAATGAGCGAAGTCTTCGCGGTGCAGTCGTGAGCCAGTGGCCATCGACTAAAGCGCGGCGAGTCTTAGCCGCACTTCAACGAATTGGTTGGTCGATCAAACGCCAAACCGGTTCGCACCGCACTTTGCAACGCGCGGGCTTTCCCGATTATGTTTTTGCTTTTCACGATGGCGAAGAAATTGGCCCGCGCATGCTGGCCAGAATTTCCCGGCATACTGGATTGAAACCGGAAGATTTGTAATCTCGCACTACCGAGATTCGACGTTCCTAAACCGATCCTTGAAAATACACAAACAATCCTCGATTTCGTGAGCGGCAAGTTTTTGCAATTCAGCCGGAAACTCGCCGACCTCTAAATACGGCGCGTGCCAATTAAGATTAAGGGCACGCGCGCCCTTTCTTGTACCACTGTGAAGATAAACTCGGGTTGGCAACAATCCTAGTTTAGCCCCAATTCGAAGCGCAGTGTCATATATCGTCAGCTCGCCAATGCCGTGAATGGACCCGATGGCATTGCTTACAATTGCGAATAAAGAGTCAAAATCAGTGGCGCGTTCGAGTGCCGCCAGACGAAGAGACGAAGTCGCTGCACAGAGTACAGCATGAGGAATGCGCCGCTGATGATCATATCGTTTTCCATCGGGGCGCATTGCCATCCCAGCTCGGTTAAGGGCATCAGCAAATGATTTCTCATTTTCAAAGCTTCTAAGCTCCACGTTGGCGATTTTTCTGGCTGTATATGCACGAACAATAGCAGCAAAATGCATACGCTTCGGCAATTCAGAATTTATACTACATCGATTTACCATATCATGCCGACAATCTGCGAGATGTTGCGAATTAGACGTTGGATGATACCCGCACTTCCAACGGCTTCTCCGCCGCCATCGCCCGAATGTCTTCCGTGATTTTCATGCTGCAGTACTTCGGCCCGCACATGCTGCAGAAGTGGGCGCTTTTGAATGTGTCTTGCGGCAAGGTTTCGTCGTGCATCCGCCGGGCGGTTTCCGGATCGAGGGCCAAGCGGAACTGCTCGTTCCAATCGAACGCAAATCGGGCCCGGCTCAGCGCATCGTCACGTTCTCGTGCCCCAGGCCGATGCCGCGCCAAATCGGCCGCGTGGGCCGCAATCTTGTAAGCGATGACGCCTTGCTTCACGTCATCGAGCTCCGGCAAGCCCAAATGTTCTTTCGGCGTCACGTAGCACAGCATGGCGGCGCCGTGCCAACCGGCCAAGGCCGCGCCAATGGCGCTGGTAATGTGGTCGTAGCCCGGGGCCACGTCGGTCACGAGCGGACCCAGCACATAAAACGGCGCTTCGTCGCACTGCTCCGCTTCCTTGCGCATGTTCATTTCGATTTGATCCATCGGAATGTGGCCCGGACCTTCGACCATCACCTGCGTCCCCTTTTCACGGCCGCGCTTAGTTAATTCACCGAGCACTTCCAGTTCGGCAAATTGCGCCGCGTCGCTGGCATCGGCAATGCTGCCCGGCCGCAAACCATCGCCCAGGCTCCATGTCACGTCGTACTGGCGCATGATGTCGCACAAATCGTCGAAGTGCGTATACAGCGGGTTCGGCTGGCGGTGCGTCATCATCCATTTGGCGATCAAACTGCCGCCGCGGCTGACGATGCCCGTCACGCGCCCCATGGTCAAATGCAAATGCTCCAACATCACGCCGCAGTGTACCGTCATGTAATCGACGCCTTGCTTTGCCTGATGCTCCACCATGTCCAAAAAATGTTGCGGCTTCATTTCCTCGATGTTGCCGCCCAACTCCTCCAGCATTTGATAAATCGGTACCGTGCCAATTGGCACAGGCGAGGCGTCGATAATCGCCTGCCGAATCGGATCAATATCTTTCCCGGTCGACAAATCCATCACCGTGTCGGCGCCAAAGTGTACGGCCGTGTGCAGCTTTTCCAATTCCTGCTGCACGTTGCTGGTGACCGCCGAGTTGCCGATGTTGGCATTGATTTTGGTTTTCGTGGCGACGCCGATGCCCATCGGTTCCAGCCGCTTTTGCAAGTGAACTTTATTCGCCGGAATAACCAACCGGCCCCGGGCCACCTCACGACGAATCAACTCCGGCGACAAAGCTTCACGCTTTGCGACGAATTCCATTTCGGGCGTAATGTGGCCTTCGCGAGCCGATTCGAGCTGGGTCATGGGGCACTCCATTGAGTTGATATGATCGAACGTTGTAGGAGGCGAATCCCTTCGCCGATTGAACACTTCCGTCGGGGAAAGGATTCCCCTCCTACATTCCGCAAGATTGCAACGAAAAAGCGCAGCGCTCATCGTACCGAACGAGCGGCAATTGTCAATTCAGCGGGCCCATTGCCAAAAGAATTGCCGCTAGCGGTTGTACGGCGGCAACAACGTTTGAAGTGATGATTGAGAAAAGTCGCAAAATACACCGCGCAAAATCTGCTGCTACTTTACGATTTCTCGCGCGTGCGACGACGCCAATAAAAAACCCCGGTCGGGCGACCGGGGCTGAGCAACATCCGCTGCTGTATTGCTAATCGCTAATTGCTAGTCGCTAGCCGCTTCAACCGTTCCACCACCAGCGGCCAGAGTGATCCTGGTCCGCCGTGGTCCGCGCCTCCGATGCGGCCCTGCGCGCCGGCGACAGCTCAGCGGTTTTTTCCTGCTTCTGAATAATCTCCCACGGCAGCAGTAATACGCCGCCGGAAACGCTGATCACGTAGTTCGTTCCCTTCTTCAGCAAGCTCACCTTGCTGTCGACCTGCTTCGGCGGGTTGTAACCGGTCGTCACCAGCATCTTGTCGTTCAACAAAAACTGCGGATGAAAATTGACTTTATCCAACAAGTTTTCCTTCATCACCAGCGCCCCGGCCACCGCCAAATCCATGCAATTACGCAAATCGCCAAACACGGAATCCTTTTGCGCCAGCTCCTCGAAGTGGTTGGTCATCGAATCGGCCCATTTCTGCGCCGTCGGATTCTTTACAGCGTTGACTTGACGCTGGCCGCTGGCGGTGAAAAAATCTTCTTCCGACATGCACTGCACGCCGGGGCCGCGAATTTCCCAGGCCAGTCCTTCGCCGTCGGTGGCGAGCGGATCGTACTTCGGCGCCAGCCACCACCGCGGCGTTTGCACGCTGTGCACCGTCGGGCTTACCATTTCCAAATAGCTGGGCATCCCCTTTACCGGCGACGGATCCATGTTCATCCCCAACCGCTTCATGCGATAATCGGCCATCACCAACACATTGGCAAACCGGCTGGTGTCCGGCACGCCGTGCAGCGTTATGTTTTGCGGACCGAGCGCTTCTTCCATCGAGCCGGCGATCTTCTCGATGTTGTTTTTCACCACGGTTTGTTGTGCCAAAAACGTGTTTAACCGCTGCATGCCTTCCGCCGTGGGATCAATCGACACACTAATGCCACCGTTGCGCGCCGCATCGGCGCTGCGCAGCGCCACGACCAGGTCGTCCAGTTGCAGTACCGGCCGCCCCGAAACGTTGCCCACCACTTCCCCCTGCTCATTCACTTTCCAACCTTCCGCCGGGCCGGCCAACACCACATCGTGTTGCTCCGGAAACACAAACACATATTGAACGCGTTGCAACCCGGCCAGGTAACGTATGTCGTCCGGCAGCGGTTGACCCGTCTGGGCACAATGCTGAATCGCTTCGTCCAGCTTACGGAGCGAAATCATTCGCAACTTGGTGGGCTGATTCAAATCGCCTGGCACTTGCTGCAGCGCCTTGCGACGTGCATCCAACACTTGCTCGCGCTGCGTGGCATCTTGTTGCTTGAGCACACCGTCCACATTCACCGAAACACCACCCACCACACCCGGAACTAAAACCGACGGAAACGTGGTGGAGCCGGTGCCGGTGCCCGTGTTGGTAGTGTTGTTAATGTTAATGGTGGTTCCGCCGGTGGTTTGTGCCGCGGCTTCACGGAGGGTTGCCGTTCCCAGGCCGGCGATAAGCAGCACGGCAACCACGCTCGAAAGTTTTGTGCAACGGTTTGTGCGCGCGACGCTCATGTAATTGCTCCTCTTCTGCGAAAAAACACAGGAAACTTGGATTGCAGCCGACGAAAACGGCGGACCAACTCCGCTCCCCAGTGTTGATTTTGTTCGCGCTCACCCCAATCAGCAATCGCTGGAACCGCTTAGTACTTCCGTGGCGACCGCCTGAGAGGGGGGCGCTGAATTCGGCCCAAGCAAACCACTTGTTATGTTAATCTCTGCCCCGATGGGTAGCAAACTTCCTGCTCCATATGCGGCGGTGCTAAACTCTGGCCCCGCAACACCCTGCTGCACGCTCCCAGTGGCCGATCCCCGGCCCAAGAACCCTCTGTTTTCAGGGCTGAAACAACCGTTTGCCTCAAATTGCTGCATCCACCGGTAATCGCCCCCCTCCCAACCTGTTGAAAAATGCAACACTTTTGCCTCCGACTGGTTATAATCAATCGTTGCCAACTCTTGGTGCTATCGGCACTTGAATTCCGGCAGGGGTCTTATCTGAAATGTTAGCGTACCTCGTAATTCGCGAAGGTTCCAAGTGGACCGATGTCTTCCGGCTGATGCCCGGACAATCGGTCACAATCGGCCGCTCGCCTACCAATCAAATTGTCGTGAAAGACGAACGCTGCAGCCGCGCCCATGCCGAAATTTTTTACTCGCAGGAGCGCTGGGTCCTGCGCGATTTGGAAAGCCGAAACGGCACACTGGTCGGTAGCCAACGCGTTCACGGCGACTATCTGCTGCAGCCCGGCGAGATCGTTCGCATCGGCCATTCGCAAATGGCCTTCGTCCACGACCTGGCCTCCGCTTTCCCCGATTCCTCCGGCACGGCGTCCAAAGAAGGCGTCAGGCCCGACGACACAATTTTGGCCGCCAGTGTGGACGAATCCAACGTGCTGTCAGAACCAGAATCCGAGGCCACCAAAATTACTCACCGCCGAGGACAAACTCGCTTCCTCGCTCCCGAAGCCGGCGAGGACGAAGCCATTCCCAAAGTCGGCCGCGCCGCCGCACAACTGTGTCGCATCGCTTTTGAAATGGCCAAAGCGCCCGATCAGCCCTCCGTGGCACGCGTCGCCCTGGCCGGACTGTTCGAAGCCACTCACGCCGATGCCGGCGCCGTATTGTTGTTGCCGCGCTTCATGAAAGCCGATCCCACCGCCGCCGATTTGGAAGTCATCGCTTCCCGCACCGATTCCGATTTGAATTATCAACGCGTCTCCAACTTCGTCGCCGCCACCGTGCTCCGCGAAGGCGAAGCCGTCCTCGCTCGAAACGTCATGGGCGACAGCGCCCTTTCCATCCGTGACAGCAAGGGAGAATTTCACGCCACCAGCATCTTGTGCGCGCCCATCCGCAAAAACGAACGCCCGCTGGGGCTCATCCACTTGTATTCCACCCGCCCCGAACGCATTCCCGACCCCGAAGATTTGGAATTCACCCTGGCCGTGGCCGATACCCTGGCCGTCGCCATGGAAAACCTCAGCCGACGCCTGGAATTAGCCGAAGATTTAACGCAAATCCGCGACGAAAACCTCCAACTCCGCGAACTCCTCGGCGTCGAAAGCGAAATCATCGGCTCCAGCCTCGTTATGAACAAAGTGCAGCGCGACATCAGCCGCGCCGCGCCCAACCGCGCCACTGTCCTGATCCGCGGCGAAAGCGGCGTCGGCAAAGAATTGGTCGCCCGCGCCATCCACTTTTCCAGTCCCCGAAAAAAAGGTCCGTTTTGCGTCCTCAACTGCGCCGCCTTGTCCGAAAGCCTGCTGGAAAGCGAACTGTTCGGCCACGAACGCGGCGCATTCACCGGCGCTACCGAACGCAAAATCGGCAAGTTCGAAGCCGCCGACGGCGGCACCCTCATGCTGGACGAAATTGGCGAAATGACCCCCACCATTCAAGCCAAGTTCCTTCGCGTCTTGGAAGGGCATGCCTTCGAACGTGTCGGCGGCAGCGACCCCATCCAGTGCGACGTCCGCGTCATCGCCGCCACCAATCGCGATTTGGAACGGGCCGTCGCCGAGGGACTCTTCCGCCGCGATCTGTTCTTCCGACTGCACGTGCTCGAAATCTTTGTCCCCGCCTTGCGCAAACGGCCCGAAGACATCGCCGAACTCGGCTTGCACTTTCTGGCCAAATTCAACGCCGAAACCGGCCGCAAAATTCGCGGCTTCTCCCCCGAAGCCATGGATCAATTGCTCCGCTACCGCTGGCCCGGCAACGTCCGCGAATTGAAAAACGTGGTCGAACGCGCCGTCGTGCTCACCCGCGGCGAATTCATCGAAGTGGAAGACCTCACCCTTTCCAAACTTTCCACCGCCGGCGATACCGCCGAAGTCGTCCCCAACCCCGCCGACATGTTCGAGCCCATGTCGCTGGAAGAACTGGAGCGGCGTCACATTCACGCCACGCTGAACGCCACCAATTGGAACAAAAGCCAAACCGCCCGCATTTTAGGAATCGAACGCTCCACGCTGGACCGCAAAATCGACCGTTACGAATTGGACGCCAACCTCCCCCAGCGCGGCCGCACCGCCCGGCCTACCTAATATCCCATTGAGCTTGGCGTAGAACCCGGCGTTCAATGCAGCCGCTTCAAAACCCTTGCCTTTCCTGAAATTGGCGGCTTAAATGAAGCTTGGTCAGCGATTCAAGGGGCGTGAATTTTCCAAGGTTTGCCGAGAGCAATGGCCGTTCTAGCGGAGTGGGTCGAAAGCCGCCCACGGATCATTGTTTGGTTATTTTATTTCGTTGTTGGAATGCCACTTGCTGGTTGTCATTCGGAGAATCATCTTCCACGATTGCCCATCCACGGAACGGTGACAACGATCAGCGGTGAAAAGTTGAATGGCTCAATCAGTTTCATCCCCGACGACGGCAGTTCAGGCCCCGCCGCAATGGCCACGCTGACCGACGGCAAATATCAATTCGACGAAAACAATGGACCAGCAGTTGGTCCCCACAAGGTAATCGTCAGGCGGACTGCTGCCAAAAATAGAATTCCGACGCCCAACACCAACGACACGAAAATTGACACCGCCAAGCAAAATTCCGCTGAGAGCAAAACTGAAGTCAAAACAGAGTGGAAATTGACCGCCAATCTGACCGCAAACGTAAATCAATATAACTTCACGTTGGAACCCTAAACACATTTAAGTCTGCTGCCATGCGTCGAACACCGTCAAAAAAATACGGGTTCACTCTTGTCGAGTTGTTAATTGTCATCGCCATCATTGGACTGCTAATCAGCCTCTTGATGCCGGCCATTCAATGGTCCAGAGAAACCGCCCGTAAAACGCAGTGCCAAAATAACCTCAAGCAGTATGGTTTAGCGCTACACCAGTTTCATAATGTGAATCATGCATTCCCCATTGGGAATGTTCCGAAGAGGTGGTGGGGATTTCAATCGAGACTACTGCCTTATTTAGAGTGCCAGAGCATTTTCCAATACATAGACTACACCTACTTACCGGATTGCTTTCGAGCCTGCAACGCTCTGCCGGCGGGACAAGACCCTGGTAACCAAGTTCAACCCGTTGACATGTGCCCTGACGATCCCCTTGCGGGTTTCATTTGGTACGACCCCACGCAATATGCGGGACATCACGGTTGCACTGATTACCTGGGTGTCATGGGAACGCTGGCAACAGCCAACGACGGCATTTTGTTGTATGGCCCTCCCATCAGTATTCCCAAAATCACTGACGGACTTTCTAACACTCTAATCATGGGCGAGCGCGGCATATCCAATGATTATTGGGGGTGGCCCTACTGCGGCTATGGCGACGGCACCGGCAACGGCGATAATCTATGCAGCACCAGTGATGGCCTCGTGGAAGGCAACGCTTACGACGATCCGCACAAATTTCACTTTTGGAGCTACCATCCCGATGCGGTCAACTTTTTAACCGCTGACGGCGCAATTCATACTTTGCGGTATGAAGTCGATTATTGGGTTTTCCAGTGGCTCGCCACCCGCGCAGGCGGAGAAACCGTAGGCTTCCAATAATCGACTTTCCACAGTTCTTCACTTAACCCGTCGGGGTCGAACGGTTGCCGGCCGACGATTGCTGCGTAGAGGCAGGGGCTTTTGTCGCCGGATTCGTTGCCGTTGGTGTCTTAACGGTTGATTCCTTGGTTGCGGCAGTATCCTTCGGGCCGTTATCCTTCACAGCCACATCTTGCTTCGCCGCAGGCCCCAAGAACTCTTCCACCGCTTCTACGCTTTGCGCGCCCACCAGCCGCTTTAGCGTCCACCCATCGCCGGCTTTCTGGTACATCACCAGTTGCGGTATTAAATTGCCTTCCATCAGCTTGCCCGCCAAATCGCTTTGGGCGTCGGTATTCACATAGGCAAACGCCACGTGCCGCAGTTCCCCCTTTGCCGCCACTTCCGGCATCGTGGAAGTTTTCATCCCCTGGCAGGCCGGGCACCATGTGGCCCCCACCAACACCACCAACGGCTTGCCGCTGTCTTGCGTGTCTTGATAAGCGGCCGCATACGTCCCGGCCGCACTATGATTAACCACTGAATTGGCCGAATTGCCAACCGCTGAATTGCCACCCGCCGGGCTGGATGCGGCAACATTATTCGTAACATCTCCATTCGTTGACGGGCCGATCGACTGGGTGCCATTCGAAGCGGTATTGACAGACACGGCAACCAACAAAGCCATCTGCATCAATGCGGAAAAAGCCACGCTACTCACGGGTAGATCTCCTTCGGGGCGAGGACCAAGGCAAAATGCTGGAACTGGCTTCCCCAACCGTCGCGGGCCAATTCCATGCCCAGGCCAACCCGGCGATCGGCAAGCCTACACAGGCCGGCCCATGCGCACGGGCAGAGTCCGACATCGTTCACTCGCCGCACAGATAAAGAGCGCTGCCATGCACGATTGGCCACGACAAACCGCCTAGAAGTTGGCCATCCCGCGGTTAGGCTCGGGCGGCCAAAGCTTGTCGTCATGCCTTCCGTCTTGGTCGGCCTCCTTCGTTGTGTCTCCGTTCAGCCAAGTGCGTTTCGGACGAGGGGAAAAGTTCGTAGTGTAAATGGGTAAAATGAACTTGCAAGCCATGACTGGGAAAAATTTTCCGAATAAATAAAATTTAACGCTGAGCTGGCGGTAACATTGAACGCCGGATTATCGCGCCTCTTTCAATCACCGCCCGGCCTGTGTTCTGATCACTTTTGACCGACCAGCCTGATCCGCGTCCGCCCCGGCCTTTCACGTCGCAACCCTAAGCTGCAAAAAATCTTCCACTCGCCCGCTGATTGTGCCGGCCGCTAACAAACCGATATAATCGCCGGTGCGGCACGACTTCGGATACCTTCGCGCCTAAGTTTGTGCAAGCATTGGCATTCAGGCTTATGTAACACCTCGACGGCCCCAACCGACTATCGACGCCCACTCACCACTCACCCCTCACCACTCACCCCTCACCTACTAATCTTCCCCCATGAAGCTCCGCGTCGGACTTGTCGGACTCGGTCGCGCTTGGGAGGTCCGACACCGGCCCGCGCTGCGCGCCCTGGGCGATCGCTTCGAAGTCCGCGCCGTCTGCGATCAGGTTGCCCTGCGCGCCGAACAGGCCGCTCGCGATTTCAACGCCACCCCCGTTGATGGCTTCCGCGCGCTGGCCGCCCGCGAAGATATCGATGCCATCCTCATGCTGGCCGAGCAATGGTACGGCTGGCTGCCGATCATGGCCGCCTGCGAATATGGGAAAGCCATTTACTGCGCCGCGCCGCTGCAATTGAGTTTGGAAGAAGCGAAGCAAATAAAAGATCGGGTCGATGCGGCGGGCGTGGCCTTCATGGCCGAGTTCGCTCGCCGCCAAAATCCCGCCACGCTGCGACTGAAAGAACTCATCGCCACGCACTTGGGAAAGCCGCGCCTCATTTTCTGTCATCGCCGCATCGGCGTCGGCGAAAAACCGCACAAGCCCGACGGCCCCAAAGATCGCGGCTTCGGCACCAGCGATTTGGTCGAGCTCGTCGATTGGTGCCGCTACGTCGTCGGCGCGGAACCGACCTCGGTGCTCGGCCTCATGCACAACGTCTCGTCCGACTCGCGCGATGAAGATTACCGCATGATGAGCCTCGACTTTTCTCCGCCCGGCACGCATGCCGGCACCGGCGTCATCGCGCAAATCAGCTCCGGCTACTACATGCCGCAAGGCTGGGAAGAAGCGGTTTCGTTCCGTCCGCCGCCGGCGCTCCAAGTGGCCTGCGAAAACGGCATCGCCTTCATCGACTTGCCCGCCCAGGTGTTGTGGTTCGACAAGGCGGGCCGCCATCAGGAATCGCTGGAAAGCGAACGAGCCGTGGGCGAAATGCTGCTCTCGTACTTTCACCGCAGCGTGACCAGCCTGGTCCGCAACCCCGCCGGCCTGGAAGACGCCTACCGCGCCCTCGTCGTCGTCCTCGCCGCCCGCCGCAGCCACGAAGAAGGCCGCCGCATTACGCTGTCGTTTTGAACCATCTCGATTGAATCCGTGTCGGTTCGAGTGCCAATGGCCCGCAATGCGATGCACAGCGTTTATTCATTGGCGTAGAATCATATCTTTTGTTTCGCAAAAACAGGCATCGATCGTATGAGCACTAATTTCGAATTGTCGTATAAAGATTCCCTGGATGTTACAAGCAAATTCGCCGACAATGATGAACTCGCCGAACTCAGGTTTCAATTAGCCAAGTTCACTGCTGATACATTTTCTCAAGCCGGAGAAGAACTTCACGCAATTGGGCACATCTTCGGTACAGACCGCAAAAATGGTGAATCACCGTTCGGTAATGGCAATGACGAAGTTGTCGCCGTTTCGCTATTGCTCAGGATTGGTGGACAACTGACATCAGCGAGCGCAGATTTGTTTAATGACGGCCGTCACTACGCTGCGGCAGCGTTATTACGACAATTGGTTGAAGTGGAATACTTAGCATGGGCATTTGAAACCCGCGACAATGATGCGGAACGCTGGATCCGCAGCACTTCCGAAGAACGCCAATCATTTTTCGCTCCTGCCAAGATAAGAAAGGCTTCGCAAGGGAAATTTCGCGGAGAAGACTATGGATACCATTGCGAGCTTGGTGGTCATCCAGTCCCTGGTGCCCACATTTTGCTGCGCCATGACGAAGCAATTAGCCAACTTCTTCTATCCGATTTGCTTGGGCACACTGGCCGCGTTTGGGACCACGTTGTTGGCTGGGCAAGTGATAATACATGGGCTGCCCCACTTTCTAAACGTTATGATGAAATGCATAGACGCTACGCAAAATGGAAACATTCGGACGTATTGAATTTATTGCCACCACCGCCTTAACCCGACTAGGATGCCATTGCCGGCTCGGCTAATTAAATCACACACTCCGTATGACAACAGCGGGTTTTCTAATATAATTTCCATATGACCTCCGAAAACTTCAACAAAGCATTGCGGGCTTATCAACAGCGCAAGCCGTTTCGTTCTTATCGGGTGCGGTTTGTCAGCGGGGAGCATATCGACGTGGAACATCCGGAAGCCTTGGTATCGCGCGCCGGCACCGCAGTCTATTTCGATTCCAAAGGCGTTCCCACGCTGTTCGATCACGAAAGCGTCAGCGAAGTCATCGGCGACACCAAACGCCGCTCGGCCTAGAAGATGAATTCATACACTTTTTGCATGACTTGCAAAATCAAATTTTTTCATGACTGCATAATAAAATCCCCTCCGCGTCCTTCGCGTCCTTTGCGGTTAAAATCATCCGGCTCTGCGTCTCCGCGGTTCAATCTGCCTTCTCCGTGCCCTCCGTGACTCCGTGGTGAAATCTGCGTTCCCTGCGCGAGACAAGTCGCTTGCATTCCCCGACAACATCCAGCAATAATCGACCGCGGCGTATTGCGCACACCTCTCCATTGATTCGCGGAGCCCAAATTATGAAATGCCTGCAGCCGCTCTCAAGCTTTTTGCTGCTAATTTTGCCGCTGGCCGTTGCGTGTTGTTGCGCCTGGGCCGACGACCCCACGCCGCCACCCGCAGCAACACCGTCCAGCACCGCGCCGCAATCTGCATCGACCGCTCAACCCACACCGGATGCCGACGGCGATTTCGTCATCTCGCCGCCGTACCAAAACGCGCCGGAGCTGACCCTCGCCGACGACGTGCCCAAGGGAACCATGCATGAGCTGGCGATGAAATCGGAAGACAGCAAAATTTATCCCGGACTAAAAGGACCGTATTCACGCAAGCTGTGGGTCTACGTTCCCGCAGACTACCAGCCCGGCACGGCGGCGCCGTTCATGGTGGTTCAAGACGGGCACAGCTACGTCAAGCGGTTGACGCCTGTGCTGGATCATTTGATCCATGAGAAAAAGTTGCCGGCCATGGTGGCGGTGATGATTGATTCCGGCGGCGGCGACGGCAAAGGGAGCGAACGCGGCCTGGAATACGACACCGTCTCCGACAAATACACCCAGTTCATCGAAAACGAAGTGCTGCCGCTCGTCGAACAACAATGCAACGTGACGCTGACGAAAGATCCCGCAGGCCGCGCCACGATGGGCGGCAGTTCCGGCGCCGCCTGCGCCTTCACCATGGCCTGGTTCCGGCCCGAGCTGTACCGCAAAGTGCTCAGTTATTCCGGCACGTTTGTGGCGCAGCAATCACCCGATAATCCCGATTCGCCGCACGGCGCGTGGGAATATCACGAGCATTTCATCCCGCAGACGGACCGCAAGCCGATCCGCATTTGGATGGAAGTGGGCGAACACGACAACGGCTACCAGCGCGACGAATCCACGTATCACAACTGGGTCATGGCCAACAACCGCATGGCCGCCGCGCTAAAAGACAAGGGTTACCCCTATCAGTACGTGTTCGCCAACGGCGCCGGTCACGTCGACGGCAAAGTGGTCGGGCAAACCTTGCCCGAGGCGCTCCTATGGCTATGGAAGGGATACCCGATTCAGTAAAGCGAGGAACGCTTGATTCGGTAAGCGCGCAGCGTCTGAGGGAATTGCGAAACCGATTTCACTCAATATCTTCCAGCCACACCCGAATTTCGTTCTCGTATTCGCTGGCCAGGCCGCCGACAATGAGCTGCCGGTGGAAGCTGGCAGCCCCTTCTTTCACCAAGTCGGCGGCTTCGGCGCTGGGGAAGCGGCGATTGGGGTCGGGCGCAATCAGCCCGCGACAGAAGTTCATCAGTAGCTCGTTGCACGTGACCTCGGCCGGCAAAATTTGCGGCAAGCGCTGGGCTAAAAACCGCTTCGCCTCCAGCAAATCTTTGTAGGTCGAAAGGCCCGCAAACGGCGGCCGGCCCGAAAGCATCTCCACCAGCACGTAACCCAAACTCGCCAAGTCGGCACGGGGCGAGCATTCGCTCCCTTCCAGCACTTCCGGCGCCGCATAAGTGGGCGTGCAAGTCCGCCGCGGCGGCAAAGCATCCAGCGCGAAGGCTGACCCAATGTCCACTATTTTCGCATTGCCGGTGCGCTTCAGCATAATGTTCGACGGCTTAATGTCGCCGTGCACAATGCCGTTGCGGTGCAACGCCGCCAGCGCCGCCAGACACTCTCGCACAATGTTCACGGCCACGCCCGCCTTCAGGCGCGGCTGCATCGGTCCGCTGGTGATAATCACATTGTTCAGATAGGCCCAACGCTTTTCGCTGACCCGCTTGCGAACGTGTTCCAGCATTTTGTGCGTCACCAATTGGCTCAGGTCGAAACCGTCGACCCATTCCATTTCCATCAGCCGAATGCGGTTGCGATCCACAAAATTGTGCACGTCCAGCAAATTATCTTGCTGAATCAGCGCCACTCGGGCAGCCACGTCGGCCATGCGTGTCATGGCTTCGTCGTAGCTGCGGTCGTCTTCGTACCGTTCCGGCGAAAAAATCTTGATCGCGACAGGCAGGGTAAAGCCGTCGGCCCCGCGCCGCTGGCTTAGGTACACCACGCCCTGACCACCGGAACCCAACAGGCGCAGCAGGCGCAAATGCTCGGTCCAGCTCATCCGCTGCGAATCAACCAGCGTCACGTATCGGTTCAGAAGCTCGTCGGGGCAGCGGCGAGGCTCATGCCCGCCTTGGGTCACAGTCAGACGGTTTTCATAAAAAATGGTCGTCGTCATCGAAGGTCGTCACTCCACGTTGAACTTACATTCTACTTCGCTGATTGATCAGACTCTATATTAGGCCGCAATGAGAAGCGAGGTAAAGACATAGTTTGCCGGCAATCGGTGGAAAAATCGGCCATTCTCATTCGCGCAAACTCCGCGCAAAGCCTTTAGTTGCGGCTGCTTTTGCCCAGTAATTCGCTCATCCATGTTGGAAAACTTGCCTGCAATAAAATTTATGATGCAACGCCAGCGAGCATCGGCTACAATAATCCGGCACAGACTACAAGCTGAACAATGTGCGCGGAATTGATCGTTACGGGGGAGAGGGGAAAATGGAAAAGCATGTGTTGCGCGCAGCCGCTTTCTGCATCGCTGCGATCTGCTGGCTCAGCGCATCGAGCGCGCATGCGCAATTGCGGGCCTTCGGCGATGCAGAAGGTTTCGGCGCCCTAACCACCGGTGGCCGTGCCGGCAGCCTATACATCGTCACCAATCTCAACGATTCCGGCGCCGGTTCATTTCGCGACGCGGTCAGCCAGTCCAACCGCATCATTGTTTTTGCCGTCGGCGGCTATATTAACCTGGCGTCGGCCATTAGCGCGAAAAGCAATTTGACCATTCTTGGACAGACCGCGCCGGGCCAAGGCATCGGCTTGATGGGGCACGAACTCTCGTTTTCAGCTTCCAGCAACGATATTGTCGAATTCATTCGCGCCCGAGAAGGCAGCGCCGATAGTTCCGCCAAAGCCAGCATCAACTTGGGCGACACCAGCAACATGATTCTGAATCACGTCGATGCCGAATACTCGCAGTACGACAACATCGACGCCGTCGGCACCAATGGGGTCAACAACGTCACGCTGCAGAACTCGTTGTTGGCCGATCCCATTAAGGCGCAGCAGTTGAATATGCACACCGAAGGCAACAACGTTACCTACGTGAACAACCTGTGGGTGAATTCCCACGGCCGCAATCCGCTCGCAAAGTCAAATAGCCAGTACATTAACAACGTGGTGTATAACTACCAGTATGCCTTTACCACGGGTAACTCTGCGGGCGTTTATAGCTACGACATCCTGAACAATTACTTCATCGCTGGACCGAACACCAACAGTCCGAGCGATGCCTGGTACCAGTTGGACTCCAATCAAAGCGCATACTCCTCGGGCAATTTGCTCGACTCGAACAAAAACGACGCATTAGATGGCTCGGCCACATCGCCCGGCGGCGTGGTTACGCTGTCTTCTCCCTGGTCATCGACCACAGCCAGTTTACCGCTGTTAAGCACGGCCGCCGCCTACACTTTCGACGTGGCCCACGCCGGCGATTCGCTGCAGCGCGACACCGTCGATACGCAAGTCATCACTCAGGTGCAATCGCTGGGAACGCAAGGTTCCATTTACAACACGGAAAAAGACACGGGCTTGTCAAACAGCGGCTTCGGCACCATTACCGGAGGAACGCCTCCCACGAGCAGCGCCAACGACGGTATTCCCGACACCTGGGCAGCCGCACACGGTTTGAGCACGACCGATCCCTCGGGCGCGCTGAAGCTCAATCCGCTGGGCTACACCATGATCGAGCAATACGCCAACGAACTGGGCGATGAATATGCCAGCCAAACGTGGTCCAATGCCAGCGGCACGTGGTCCAGTGGCACGTGGTCCTCGGCTGTGCCGGGAGTTTTTGACCATGCCCTCATCCGCGGCAACGGTTCGGTCGATGGCATGGTAACTGTTTCTACGGGCACCGCTTCGGCCATGACGCTGTCGATCGGCGGCAACGGTACGTCAACAGGTGAAAAAGTGTTCGTCTCCGGAGGAACCCTGAATGTGTACGACACCATCACCGTCGGCGACCAGGGCAACGGTACGCTACAAATAACCAGCGGTGCCGTGCAGGCCTACAATATTATTCTTGGCAACACGGTCTATAATCCCACGGCGACCAACTACACCGGCACCCTTTCGCTGATGGGCGGCACGCTGGCCGTTTCGCAAATCGTACTGGGCGCGGGCACGCCCAGCAATTGGACCTCAGGCGGCTCGATCAACTGGAGCGCTGGAACGCTGCAAGCAGCTGCACAACTGAACGTGAACGTGCCGATGACAGTTTCCGGCGCCGGCGGCACGATTAATAGCAACGGCTTTAACGGCACGCTTTCCGGCGTCATTTCCGGCGCCGGCGGCATCACGAAAACCGGCCTGGGAACCATCACCCTTACCGCATCCAATCTGTACTCGGGCGCCACCACCGTGAAACAAGGCACCCTCACGCTGGGCGCCTCTAACCGCATTGCCGACACTTCCAACTTGGTTCTCTCCGGCGGCACTTTTGCCACCGGCGGGTTCAGCGATACGTTGTCCACCTTAAAATTGTCGGCCAGTTCCACCATCGATTTGGGCACTGGCGCCAGCATTTTGGATTTCACCGACAGCCACGAGCTGCCCTGGACTGGCACCCTGACCGTCGCCAACTGGAGCGGTTCCACTTCCGGTGGCGGTACAGATCGCCTTTTCTTCGGATCCGGTTCCGGTGGACTGAGCCTGGCGCAATTGAACTCCATCGTATTTTCAGGCACCGCCTCGCCGCACGCTGTGCAATTATCAACAGGCGAAATCGTCCCCGGCACCCCCGCCCCGGTTCCTGTGCTGGGAGATTTTAATCACGACGGTTCGGTCTCGGCCGCCGATATTTTGCCGATGATCAACGCCCTGGCCAATTTGTCGGCTTATCAAGCCGGCCAAAACTATACCGATGTCGATTTGTTGGCCAATGGCGATCTCAACAACGACGGCAAAGTCACCAATGCCGATTTGCAAGATTTGCTCGTCCGACTAAGCCATCCCGGCGGCGGCAACACGGCCCCGGTTCCCGAACCCTCCGGATTCGTCCTGGCTGCTTTTGCCTTGATTTCAATTGGCGCAGTTTACCGCTCTGCCTTGCGTACCGGAAAACCCAGCCGCTTGTCTACTAAATTCACGAGCGGCTTCCCGGCCAAATAGCGCCGCAGATTTTCGCAGAAGAAATCGGTCATGTTGTCGATCCGCCACCGACTTTGACCGGCCACGTGCGGCGTGATGATCACATTGGGCAATTCCCACAATTTGCTTTCCGGCGGCAGCGGCTCCTCGGCGGCCACATCGAGCACGGCGCCAAATAAACGGCCCGACTCCAACGCCGCCACCAAATCGTTCTCCACCACTAATTTTCCCCGGGCCATGTTCGCCAGCACCGCGCCCGGTTTCAGTTTGGCCAGCGCCCGGTCATTGATCATCCAGCGTGTTTGATCCGTCAGCGGCACGCACAACACCAGCACGTCGACCGCGGCCAGCAAATCGCCCAGCCGATCAGCCGGCCATAACTCCGCCACGTGCGGCGGCTTATCGACCGGATATAAATCGGTCGCCAAAATTCGCGTTTTGAACGGTGCGAACAGTTCCGCCACGCGCCGCCCGACGCCCCCCAGCCCGACAATGCCCACCGTGCAGTGATGCAAATCGCGCGTCGGCCGCCGGATGTATTCCCTGTTCTGTTGCGCCCGAAAAAATGTCGGCAACCCACGCAACAAACCCGTCACCAAGGCCACCGTGTGCTCGGCCACTTGATCGGACAGCACGCCCGATGCACTGCTGATAATGATCGGCGATTCCACCACGCTGGGCGCCAGCAGATGATCTAGCCCCGCCGCCGACGATTGTATCCACTTGAGTCGTCCGCCGCGCACCACGCCGTCCCAATCGACAGGCACTTTCGGATGGCCGCAGAATATGTCGCAGGCGAATAATTCCCGGGCCACGCCTTCTTGTCCGGCATCGCATATTTCCGCTTGCGGGGCCGCCGACTGAATTTGGGCCACGTGCCGAGGCTCGACGGGATAGCAAAGCACAATACGCATGGAGAATAAACAAGGATCGTAGAACGATTGACTTTAGACCCGGCGAACACGCCGAATTTCACCCTCTGACCAACGTGCGATGCAACCAACCATGCCACCATAGTATCTGCTGGCCTGCCACTCTCCCAGTGCTGGTGGATTAAGGCTCGCTCAGTTAGAATATCCTCTGGGGAATGGTTCTGACTTCCCGCATTCGCTCGCCCAAGCTTTCTCAGCCCCGGATGAATTTCCGCGGGATTGTTCTGGAGGCACTTTGAACCCACGACCTTATACCATTGGCTTCCTTACCGTCGTGTTGATGGTGGCGCTGCGCGTGGTCATCGGATGGCACTTTTTCCAGGAAGGGCTTGCGCACAAGAACGATCCGCACTGGTCCAGCGAAGGCTTTTTGCGGCAGGCCAAAGGGCCGCTGGCCGAACTGTTCAAATCCCGCGCCCCCGGCTTCCACAATTGGGACCGCCTGCTAGCCGTCCCCCTGGCGCCGGAGCCGGCGACTTTGCCCGATGAAGGAAATTCCGCCGGCGCTGCTCAACCCGCGGCCGATAAGCCAACTCCCGAAGCCTCACCCATTTATGGCGATTGGTACCGTGCAGTCATCCACGATTGGGAACAGTATCGCGCCGATTTTGCGAACTTTTATCATTTCAGCGACGAACAGAAGGCTGGCAGCCAATCCTTGCAAAAGCACTACGAAGGCCAACTTGCCGATTTACTAGCCGGCAATCAACCCGATATCGCCTCCTATCGCCACGAACTTTATCGCAACCAAAACATGGCCGCCAAACCCGGCGCCGACGAAATTCCCAATCAAATCGCCCGGCTGGCCAAGCGCGAGCAAAACCCCGTCGGCGAGCCCGGCGTATCCGATGCCGTCAACAGCAGCCCGGCCGATTGGCTCAGCGATGCCCAAGCGTTGGAAGCCGCCTTTCAGCGCGATCTGCTGTCGCTGCGGTCAGACGATCAACTAAAACTCGGCCCCGCCCCGCAGGCAAAAACCGAACTGAAGCAAATCGACTCCGCGGTCACCTGGCTGCTCATCATCGGCGGCGGCCTATTGATGATCGGCCTATTCACGCGGTTGTCGGCGCTGGCCCTGGCGCTGTTTTTGTTGTCGGTCATCGCCACGCAGCCGCCGTGGGTGAATGGAGCCATCACCACCGTGTTCAATTATCAATCGGTCGAATTCGTGGCCCTGTTGGCGTTGGCTTCCTCACCCGTCGGCCGCTGGGCCGGCTTGGACTTTTTTATCCATCATCTCCTCCTGCGACCATTCCGCTCTAAATAACCGCTCTGACACCAGACCACCAGACCACCACACTCCCCTTCCTCCCATGAACAGCCTGACTCCTGAAGAACGTGCCCTGGGCAAAGAAAACTTCCAAGCCGCTATCGGCAGCGAGCTGACCCGCCGCGAATTTCTGCTGGGCACCGTCGCCGCCGGCGTGGTTTCCGGCGCGGGCTTGGGCGCCATGTACTTCAAATACACCAAGGTCGACAAGCCGCTGCGCATCGGATTTTTGGGCACTGGCGACGAAGGGGGCGTCCTGCTGGGTTCGCTCACGCCTGATTACATCGAAGTTGCCGCCATCGCCGATATTCGACCCTACAACGTGCATCGCGCTTTTCACGGCGATTGCTCCAGCCCCAACGCGCAAAAGGTTCGCACCGGCCTCATCTCCAAATACGGCTGGAGCTCCGAAGACGTGGCCAAGCAAAACGTCAAAGTATACGGCGATTACAAAGACCTCATCGCCGATAAAGATAAACTCGGCATCGAGGCCGTCATCATCGCCTTGCCGCTGCACTTGCACGCGCCGGCGGCCATCTTGGCCATGAACTCCGGCCTGCACGTGCTCACCGAAAAACTGATGGGGCACAGCATCGCCAACTGCAAGGAAATGGGCCGCGTCTCGCAGCAAACCAATAAAATTTTGGCCACCGGACATCAACGGCACTACAGCATCTTGTACGACAACGCCGTCGATACCATCCGCCGCGGACTCATTGGCGAAGTCCACTCCATCCGCGCCCAATGGCACCGCGGCAACTTGCCCGGTCACGATAGTTGGCAACCGCCGCTGCCGGGCGATCCGCACTTGGCCAGCGATCTGAAAGATTTGCAAAACCAACTGAAGACCGGCAAGTCCAAAGACGGCACAACGCTTTCCGGAAAAGATTTGGAGCAGTTGGGCAAGCGCCTCGACCAAACCGCGGCCCAAATTGCTGATATCTCCGACGCCCAAGCCCTTAGCCACGGCTACCAGGCCAAAACGCTCCCCAACGGTTATAACCGCAGCGCCTTGGAAGAACTCATCCGCTGGCGATTGTGGGAGCGCACCGGCGGCGGACTCATGGCCGAATTGGGCAGCCATCAACTCGATGCCTCCGGCATCTTTATCAGTGCCATGGGACCGGAAGGGGGCAAAGCGCTCCCCCTCACGGTGCAAGCCGTCGGCGGCCGTTCGCTCTTCCCCATGGACCGGGAATGCGAAGACCACGTCTACTGCATGTACGAATTCCCCGCGCCCGGCTATTACCAGGAAGGCAGCAAAACCGAAGTCAAAGATCCCAACCGCAAAATCGTGGTCACCTACTCCTCGATCAACGGTAACGGCTTCGGCGATTATGGCGAAGTCGTGCTGGGCACCAAAGGCACCCTCATTTTGGACCGCGAACAGGAAGTCATGCTCTACAAAAACAGCGACACCAAAACCAGTGTCGGCGTCGTAAAAGCCAAAGACGGCGCTCCCGCGCTCGACACCACCGCCAGCGGCGGCGCCGCAGCGGCCGTCGGCAAATTGGCCCTGGGCGAAGGCCCCCCCAGCCGCGGTTACACCGAGGAAATCGAGCACTGGGCCTGGTGCATCCGCCATCCCGATCCCATGAACCAGCCCAAGTGCGGTCCCAAGGTGGCGCTGGGCGATGCCGCAATCGCGCTCACCACCAACGTCGCCCTCCGCAGCCCTGCCGAAAAATCACGCATCGAGTACCAGCACGAATGGTTCGATCTCGACCGCGACGAAACCCCCGACGGCTCCAAAATCGACATGAGCCAATACAGCTCGGCCTGAGCATAATCTCTACTTGCTTAGTGGGCGTGTCTTCTGCTGACCGTAGGCGCAGCGCCAGAAACCCATCGATCCTACTTTGTCGTCCCGGCGCGGTTCCCTCTCAGCCCACACAATCTGCACGATCGGCTTCGCCCTGTTGCGTTCCCGCAACATGGCCGATAGGCACGCGCCGCAAGCTATGTTTGGGCTAGATACCAACCCATTCATACCTAATGCATTTTCAGAAAGCCGCCTCATGAACATCGCTCATTACTTCAAATCGACCATCGCCTGGGCCACTATCGTCGCAGCGACGACTTACTTCGCGAATCCACGAACCAGCTATGCCCGAGGCGGACACGGCGGCCATGAAGGCGAACATCACGAGGCCGAGCATCACGAAGCCGAACACCACGAAGAACATCGCGACGCCAACCCCGAAGACGCCCAGCGCCGCGAAGCCGAACACCACCCCAACGAAAATCACAATGCCGAGCACCATCCGTTCCAGCCCACCCCGCAACACCTAGCCAATCACGATTTGAATCATCACGACGATCATCCTTGGAACCATCACCACCACGATTGGCAGTATGCCGGCTGGGGTTGGAACCCGGGTTTTTGGGGTGGCGTCGGCGTCGGTTACGTCGGCGCAAATTACCTGGGCGGCTGGGGCGGGAACACCTACATCGACAACGGCACACCCGTCGCAACAAACGATAACTCCACGCCCGCTTCCGATAACGCCAACGGGATCGATAACAACATCGCCAGCGGAAACAATTCCAATCAGGTTGCCGATTCCTCGCAAAAATACCCGGTCGATGTCTGGCCGGAATTGGGTATCAGCACCTACTCCGGCGAGTACAACAACACCCGCGGATTGGTGGTCGTCAATGTCACGCCCGAAAGCGCCGCCGAAAAAGCCGGCTTGGCTCCCGGCGATGTCATTTTGAATTTCGACGGCAAAGCCACCCCCGATGAAGAAGCCCTCGACTCAATTCTCGATTCCGCACACGGCGGCTTCAAGCTGCTGGTTATGGACGCCCACACAGGCAATACCAGTGTTATCAACGGCTCGCTCGGCAGCGGCGCTGGGGCCGGCGGCGAAAAAAACCCCGGCTGATCGCGTTAAAAAACTGCTGAATTCAGCCGGCCGTAACAATCGCGATCACGGCGCAAACTTGACATGTGGCGCCAGCGGCGACATGGCTGCGGTGCTCCATTTACGTCCAGCCGTCCCGCCGGTCGATGCCACGATACGGGTCAACTCAGTCAGGCTGCAGCCTGATCTCCTGTATCGAGGCGCCCATGTTCCGTCGCGGTTTTCTAACATTGGTCGTTTTGGGCGCCGCCGTCGGCGTGCCTTACGCGGCCAGTAATTGGTCAAAGCTCAAAGCCAGCGTGTTTGGCGACACGAGCGCAAATTCGTCGACCGGCACGTTGCAGCCCATTTCCGCCAACGATTTCCCGTCGCAACTACCCGGCGCCACGCCTGCCGGCGTTCCGCTGGTGCCCGGAATTAATCCGCAAATCGATGAGCTGCCCCTGGTCGATTTGCCCGACGCCTTCCGCTGGGATGTCACGCCGCAATGGGTCATGTCGCGCTGGCCGCGAGTTTCGTCCGGCCTGCCCGGCGACAACCTGCAAGGCCTGCGCGTGGCGCTCATCAGCGGCTTGCGCATGGACGACGTGGCCGGCTCGCTCACCTATTACTTCAACGCCTCTCAAAAGTGCGCCAAAATTACGTTCTCCGGCACCACCGGCGATCCGCAGCGGCTAACGGCCCTGCTGGTCGATCGCTACGGCTTCAAACCCTTCACCAGCACCGATCCCGGCATGGTGCAGTACCAAATCCGCTGGAACGGCGCTCCCACCAGCACCCTAACCGTGCGCCCTGCGGCCATCGTCCGCACTTCTTCTCCCCTGGAACGCTACCTCGTGCAAATCAGCATCACCGACCCGGCCGTGAAGTAAGCGGCATCTCCAAGCCGACGACTTGTCGTCGGTTACGATGCCGGCGGGCATGAATTGCCCCCGTTGCGGTGCTAGCACTCTAAGCTCCGGCCGGTGCTTCTTGAGAATGCCCGCCCCTTCTGTCGAAACAACTGGTATGGACTACTTCACCGATAAAATGGCCCCGGCCAAAGCGGTTGCCGATCCGGCGGACCGCGAACACTTTATCCCCTGGCGTAAGGCGGAAGTCATTGACCGCCTCTGTTCCGAGCCCGGGCTGTTGCCCGCCGAGCAATCCGGCTTTCGGCAATTCTGCACCCTGCTCGATGCCACGCTGCATTTCGAATATCTGACCCATTTCGAAAATCTGAAAAGTGCCTACGCTCCGTTCGATCCCGACGCCGACACCGTTCACTTGACCGAACTAAGCGACGCGCAGCGCCAAACCCAAATGGATTTGCTCTTCGAACGGTTCCAGTGGCTCCTGGAACGGGCCAACTTTCGGAAGCTAACCCATCACGATTTAGATCAGGCCTTGAACTCCGTCAGCCATCACGGGCTCAGCCTGGAAGTCGATTTCGATTTCTTCGATCGCTTGGAATTGTTCAGCCGCGGCGAAATTTTGCAGCCGCAGCAATACCGCAATTGGAAACGGCTTTACCGCTGGGAAGAAGCGCAAGTTCCCACATTCCAGCGGCTCGTCCTCATCTTTCATCTGCGCCCCGGAAAGCACCGCACCCGTAACTTCGACACCCACGACGTGTTCATCAAGCTATTCAAAGATATTCCCAAGCCCGATCTGGAAATGCTCCTGCCCGGCACGCGGGTGAAAATGTCGCTCAAGGACCGCATCAAAATCATCACGCCAACCGCCTCGGGCGTGGCCGTTTCAATTTACAAAGCCCTCAAGGGGGCCTTACTGGCCGCCGCGGCGGGAGTGTATGGCATTCTGGCAGTGTTGGGCGTCACCTGCGGCTACGGCATGAAATCGTTCCACGGCTACCTGCAAACCAAGCAAAAATATCAACTCAATCTGACCGAAAGTCTGTACTACCAAAACCTCGACAATAATGCCGGCGTGTTGTCCCGGCTGTTGGACGAAGCCGAAGAACAGGAAAATCGCGAAGCCGTGCTGGCCTATTATTTCCTCTGGCGAAATCTCGATGTCCGCGGTTCCACCGCCGACGAGTTAGGCTGGAAAAACCGCGCCGCATCAATAAACTTTCCCGCCCGCGGCTTCACCGCCGAAGAACTCGATCAGCGCATCGAGCAATTCCTCAGCGATTGCCTGGGCCGCCCAATCGATTTCGAAGTCGACGACGCCCTGGCCAAGCTGCTCCGCCTCAATTTAGTGCGCGAAGTCGTCCCCGGCCGCTTTGTTGCCTTACCGCTGACCGAGGCTCTGGAAAAGCTGGATTACGCCTGGGATAACTACTTCCCCTACAACAAAGCAGCCTGACCCAGCCAGGCGATCCCAGCTGCGGCCCAAAGTTTTCCCCGCAGCGATTTCAAAGTATCGTGTTGGCCATCCTTACGTCCCTTTCGGCGGGCCATTTTGTTGTTGCTGCAGTTGCCCTTGCAACTCTTGCACTTTCTGCTCCAGCTCTTGCACCCGGCGCTCTAGCGCTTCAATCCGCTGGGCATCCGTCTGCCCCGCTTGCGCGTCGGAGGAATGCGGTGGCGCATCCAATGGCCGGGGCGGTGCATCTAATGGACGCGGCTGTGCATCGATAGGCCGTGGAGAAACATCCTCGGGGTGCGCAATATCGACCGCGCCGGGCAGGCTCCCATACCCTCGTTGCGCTTTATTCTCAAGCATTTGTTGGCCCGGCACGGGCGGTGGCGGCAGCGGCAATTGCGTTTGCGCTTGCGGCAGTGTCGGCACTGGCGCCGGCATCGTCTGCGCATAATTCATTCCAAATCCCGCGCCCGCCGATGCCAGCGTGATTTTCGCACTCATTGGTTTGCCGTTGTACATATACGTCAGTTCCACCTCGCTTCCCGCCCCTGCCCGCGCCAGCAGCGCGGACAAATCGTTTGGCGTCCCCACGGCCATGCCGTTCACCGCCGTGATCACGCTGTCCAATGGAATATTCGCTTTTTCAGCCGGCGATCCCAGCGTGCGAGCCATCACGTGCGCCCCGGCGGTGGACGACAAACCCAAACGCATTTGGTCCTGCGGCGTCACCGGCAGCGTGCGAACGCCCAATAGCGGTCGCCCCGGCGCTGCGAACAAACCGGCCCCCATCCGCGGCGCGGCCATCCCGCCAGGCATCGAAGGCGAAGCCGAACTCGGCGCATACGCATTGCCCGCCGATGGATTTCCTCCCCCCGGCATTTGGTCATTGGCGGATTGGCTCCCGGGTTCTGCCGGCTCATCGGGAATGCGACCAAATTGGAACCGCCTTTGATCCGGCGGCGGACGACGTCCCAGCGTGACCTCCACTTCCTGCGCCGCGCCCTGTCGCTGCACTTGGATCTTCACTTGCGCGCCGGCCGGCATTGTGCCGAGAATACTTTTCAAATCGTCCAGCGAATGCGTGGCCTGTCCGTTAATGGCGGTAATTAAATCGTCGGCCTGCAAGCCTCCTTTGGCAGCCGGGCTGTCTGGATCCACATCTTTCACACGAATTCCGCCGCCGTGTTCCTGCCGATCATCCGCCACCATGCCCAAATAGCCAGGCTCTGCGCCGGCCTGTGGAGCACTGGGCGTTGGCAATTCCGGCGGCCGCATTGGCTGCGCCCGAGTATCCATCGCCATCAATAGCACGGCGGCAACAAACAGGCACACACGGTTCAAAAAGCGAATACAAAACATGGTATCGCTCCTTAACTTGAATGAAGCCCCCGCTGTCGCAATCTTCGACCTCGTACTACAACCCAACCCTATTTCCATTGCGAAGCCGAATATCCCCCGTCATTATACATTCTCCCCCTCAAAGCCGAGCCGCAACAACCACCCTGGAATTGTATTCCCCGTTCTGCGGTTTTTCTGCCTTCATATTCCCAACCAAACCGCCATGTCCGACCCACCTGCCACTCCCTTAAACATCAGTCTTGCCGTTTCATCCGAATGGCCAGTGGCCTTGCAACTGCTGTTCAACCGATTGGACGAAATAGCCCGCCCGTTGCAAATCGCCGCGGCAATCGAAGAACTCCAGCGCACCACCGGCGAAGCGCAACCGCTTTTCGTCGCTCGGCGCGGCCCTGCGCTGGTGGCCGCCATTTGGATGCATTTGATGCCCGGACGTGTGGCTTCGCTCTGGCCGCCCGGAATAGCCCCAGGAGAGCCGGCTGCCACAGCCACCCCGTTAATCGATTTTGCCACAGCGAAAGCCGCTGAAGCCGACATCCGGCTAATCCAGGCCCTAACTGATACCGATACCGGGCCGCAAGCCGACTGGCTGCGTCAATCTGGTTTCAAATACACGGCCGATTTGTTGTATTTGGTGAGTTTGAGCGAAAAATTTCCACACGTTCCGCCCCACACTGAATTGATCTTAGAACCACTTAGTGAAACTGCCGAAACCACCGTCTCCGGCGCCCAAATGGCCCGCTTGGCTGCCATCGTTCAGCGGACCTACGTAAACACGCAAGATTGCCCCACCATCCACGGCCTGCGATCTGTGGACGACGTGTTAGCAACTTACAGATCCGTGGGAACTTTCAATCCGGCGCAGTGGTTTTTTGTTCGTCATCAACTTCGCGATGTCGGCTGCGTGTTACTGGCCAATCATCCGCAACATCGCCACTGCGAATTGGTGTACATGGGCCTTGTTCCCGAAGCCCGAGGTCACGGCTGGGGACTGGAAATCGTGCGTTATGCCCAGTGGGTGGCCGCAAATTCGAATTTCGGCGAAGGAACCCCCGGCGAAAGCTCCACGCAGCGCATGGTGTTGGCTGTCGATGCCGCAAATTCTCCAGCAATTTCGCTGTATGCCGCCGCCGACTTCGAAACCTGGGACCGCCGCAGCGTATTTTTGCGGGAAATTCCCGCGAAAAACTGAACGCGCGAACTCACCGCCGCGAAATCATGCGAACATTTTTTCCGTTGGCAAAATCGTTCAAACAGTTTTTCCACGCCGCGCGCTGCCGCGCGAAAATTTTTTTTAACCGCCGCTTACAATCCGCGCGGCAAATTTCTCGGCGAATTCACCCTTCCCCCGCACGCTCCAAAAAAAATTGTTCACAATTGTTAGCGGGTGGTTTGACAGCATCGCTAGCGAAAGTACAATCGGCCACTTTGGGTGACACAACAACACGCTTCACACGGCGAAAAAACCGCGATTCGTCGATCATTTTTCCCCACTGACTTGCTTGCCTGAATCACTTGGCCCGGCACATGACGGCCGGAATTTGCACCAGCGATTTTTGGCAAGCCGGTAGCGAAAATGGTTCGGCGTCACGCGCCGCTGTGAGCCTCACGCTTCGCTCCCGGCAGATCAACCATCACCGCCCTCACGGTGCGATTGCGGTAGGCGTGCGCGCACAATTCGGTTCAGGAATCGACCATGAGCAAGGATGTTTTGTCGACGGTGTTGACTTTGCTCGTCGAACAGATTGGTCGTGAACGCTTCGAGCTCTGGTTCAGCGCCAACACCCGCCTCACGTTCGACGACAACACGTTGCTGGTGGAAGCCTCCACCCAGTTTTTGCAAGATTGGCTGCGCCAGCATTACCGCGGTATGCTGGAAACCGCTTGCCGCGAAGCCCTGGCTGGCGATGGCGCGGCAAATCACAGCCGACCCGGCGATCTGGCTAGAGTGGAGTTTCGCCTGAATCAATCCTTGGCCGCCAATACCGCAACTTGTAACGGCGGCGCCGCACATTCAACTTCGCAGCCCCATCGCCGCACAAATTCCGCAGTCCATGCTTCCGTCGCTTCCTGCCCCAAACCCGCACCAACTGCAAAGCTCGAGTCCATAAATCCCCTACTCCCTCCAGCCGCGGAACATTCTGCCCCAATTCATCGCGCCCCAATGGGATGTACTCAGCCCCCGCCCCTCAACGGCAAACATCCCCTCCCGGACACCGAGCCCCTCCCCCGCCGCCGCTTTGCCACGCTCTCCGCCTTTGTCGTGGGCACGGCCAACCGCCTGGCGCACGCCTCGGCCCAAATGATTGCCGACCGCCCCGGTTCGCTCAATCCGCTGTTCTTGTACGGACCGCACGGCTCCGGCAAAACGCATTTGCTGGAAGGCATTTGGACGGCCGCCCGTACCCAAACCCGCGGCCTGAATTGTGTTTATCTTTCGGCCGAGCAATTCACCACGTTTTACGTGGTCGCGGCCCGCGGAGGGGGCATGCCCAGCTTTCGCCGCAAATATCGCAGCGTCGATCTGCTGTTGATCGACGATTTGCAATTCCTGGCCGGAAAAAAAGGCTCCTTGGTGGAATTGCTGCACACCATCGATACCGCCCTGCGAGACGGCCGCCAATTGGTGTTTGCCGCCGACCGAGCCCCGGCCGAATTAACCGGCCTCGGAACCGAACTCAGCACTCGCTTGGCCGGCGGCATGGTCTGTTCCCTCGAACCGCCCGATCAGCAAATGCGCTTCTCGCTGGTGCACGAATTTGCCCGTCGATTGGGAATCGAACTGCCTGCCGACGTCGCCGAATTCGTCGCCGCACAAGTCACTGCCGGGGCTCGGGAACTTTCCGGTGCGGTCAATCGGCTGCATGCCGTAAGCCGCATGCTGCTGTCCCCCATCGATCGCCCCTTCGCCGAAGATGCTTTGGCCGATCTCCTCCGCCACGCCGGCCGTCCGGTCTGTCTGGCCGATATCGAACAGGCCGTCTGCGACGTGTTCAGTTTGCCCAAGGAAAGTTTGCAATCTCAGCGACGCGCCAGACAAGTCAGCGCCGCCCGGATGCTGGCCATGTGGCTGGCCCGAAAATACACCCGCGCCGGCCTTTCTGAAATCGGCCAATACTTCGGCCGTCGCAGCCATAGCACCGTCATCTCGGCAAGCAAACGCGTGACCGATTGGATCGACGGCCAATCGGAAATCGAACTGTCCCACGCCCGCTGCAAAGTGGACGAAGCCCTCCGCCGCGTCGAAGCACAACTCCGCACAGGTTAAAAAATCAATGGTAGTAGGAGGCGAATCCCTTCGCCGATCCAGTCATTTCACCCGCGACATGTACCGCACAAATTCAGCATCCAGCGTCGCCAAATCGGGCCCGAACGCCGCCTTAAACTCCTTCAGCCGCACATCCGGGCCGTCCCACCACAGCGGCGCTTTCTCGCACAATCGCTGCAAATAAGCTTCGTACTCTGTAGCATGCTGCCGCAGCAAAAAATAATTCAGCGCCCAGGCTTCGGCGTACGCATCCAGTGCCTGTTGGGCATCGCGGCTACGAAAGCGCTTGTCGTCGGCGATCAGCGTTTGGAGCGAATCGGCTGGCCGCCGCAACAGATACGATTGAAACCGCTCCAGCCGCGGAGGGTTCATTTCCCCAATCGTCCGCCAGCCCTTGCCGTAACCCAGATCGGGCGTTTCAAAGTACATGGCCAGCCCTTCGCACACCCACAGCGGAATATCGGCAAACCGCTGCTGCAGCCCGCAGTTGAATGCAATTTGATGCGTGGCCTCGTGAATCACCGTGGCCACCATCATCGTGGCTTCCGGCCGCGACAGTAAATCGTTCACCTCGGCCGTATCCAATCGCTTATTGTCGCCGGCCTGATGCAGCGATTCCGCGCCGGTCAAATCGTACGTTTTCACCCGATTGGTTTGCAGGCTGTAAAAACCGATTACCCGGTTGGCGTTGCCCTGCAATTCGTCGGCCGATTGCCGGGCATAGGTTTGCCGATCGGCATAAATCAGCACCACCAGCGGCATTTCCGGCTCATGCAGTTTGAAGCCACGATGCGTCCAAAAGCTGGTAAACGACGAATACAATCGCTCGAACAACGCGCTACACCACAGCGCGTATCCGCGCGACGTGTTGAAAAAAATCAAATAATGGGCCGTCTTCACCGTGTCGAACCCCGGCGGCAAGTCGGCCAGCATTTGCTTTTTCAACTGCTCGGCCGAAAGCGGCACAAACGGCTTGTCGTCGCGCTCGTGATCGACAATCTCCGCCGGCAAAATGTTCCACAGTTTGCCATCGGCTGTTTGCAGCATCACGCCGCCGTCTTGCGCCGTCACCACCGCCTTGCCGGAAAGATGCGTGGTTTCGCCGTCACGCCGCATGGTAATTTGGTCCAAAGACCAGGCCACCACATCGCACGACAACAGCCACCCGCCGCCCAGCACAGCGCAAGAACAAAAAATCCGGCACAAAGAAATTCGCCGCGACGTCATATCTCTATGATAATCCAGCGGCGCGCACCCCGGAATCCGAACTGCTCATGCATTTCCTTCCGACTTGCCCAGCGAGCAACTGCTCAATTAGCCGCTGGGCTTGCCTAGCGGCGCTTTGCGAACGGCTTGAATTGGCCTTTCTAATTCGCGTCGCCGCCGGAAAGCCTTTCTTCCACTTTGTCCGCCTGCCAGGCGATGGCCGATATCACCTTCGTCACCGCCAGCGGTTCCGCCGTGGCCGTGAGTTGATTGGCCCGCATCACAATCACGTCGCCCGCCGGCGAAGGCTCCACCGCAAAGGCGCCGTGCACCATTTGCGTGTTGAATTTGAGCAGTTCCATCGCATTCTGGCTGGTCGCTGGACCGCACACCGAGCTGAACGCCAGCATCGAGTTCCCTTCGGAGTCCTTCGCGTCGAACTGTACGTTCACTTTTTGCTTTCGCAGCGGGCCAATCGGCACCACAATTTGCCATTGGCCGTCCCCTTCGGTGACCTGCCAGCCGGACGATTGCGCCACGCTGCGCACCAATTGCTTGGGATCAGCCACCATCGATTGCGCAGCAGGCCCCGCGGCAGCCGCTGCCATTCTCGATGCGCCCGCTCCCATGCCCGCCGCGCCGGCAGGCGTACCCGGCTGAGGAGGATAAGGTTGTCCCTGCATCATCGGATTTCCCACTCCCGGCACTCCCTGCGGATTCTGCTGCATCCCCTGCATCGCTTGCTGCAGCATGCCGGGGAACATCATGCCGAATCCGGCCCCCATGCCCATGCCCATCGCCCCGGCGCCGATGTTGCCGCCCCCCTGCTTGGCCAGTTCCGCCATGCTGTTGGCCGCTTGATACATCGTAAACGCTTGCAATCCACCCAGCGCCCCGATGCGGCTGCGCGCGTTGATCGCCTCTTGCACATCGTCCGGCGGTGTAATGGCGTTGATGATGAAGTCGACCAACTCCAGCCCATATTTGCCGAAATCGTCCGCCACTTTCGCCTTAGTGCCGGCTTCGATTTCATTCCCCTTGGCCTGCAGATCGAACACGCCCAACCCCAGCGAACCCAGCAAATCGCGCAACCGCGAAACAATCACGTCCTTCAAAAACGACGCTACTTGCTCGCTGGTGTATTTGCCTTGCGTGCCCACCAAGGTATTCAACAGCAATGGCGAATCGACAATCCGGAACGAGTATTTTCCGTTGGCCCGCAATTGCACCATGCCGCCAAATTCCGCATCGCGCAGCGGAATCGGTTGCGGCGTCCCCCATTTCTGATCCAAAAAAGTCTGCTTGCCGAAAAAGTACACCGACGCCTGAAACGGTGATTTTTCCCACGGTATGGTCAAAATCCGCGTAATCAGCGGCACGTTTTGCGTGGTCAGTGTGTGCCGGCCCGGGCTAAAGCAATCCAGCGCTTTGCCGTCGCGGAAAAAAACGGCTTCCTGATTTTGCTGCACGATCAGCTGCGCGCCGTATTTAATGTCGGCCGAGCCTTCTTCCGGCACGCGCTGCACCAGCGACGCGCCGCTGTCGTCAAAAAACTGAATAACTTCCAGGCGAAGAGACATGGTGGATGCGGGGGTGAGAGGTGAAGGTGAATCCTAATCGGCGAACTAATTCCAATGATCATCCATCCGCTTGCGGTTTAGCAAATCATTCTAATCCCCGGAGCACATCTTGCCGCTGATCAATCGCCTGCTCCACCTGCCCCAATTGATCGTTCAAAGCCGGAAGCGGCGCGGGGGTGTCGGCCGTGGCGGTAGCCAGCTTGTCGATTGCCGCCGCCAGCGTCTCCACCGCATCCATCGTTTTTACATCTTGCTGATACACCCGGTCCAGAAGCGCCTCGTTCACTTGCACCAAATCGAAAAATCCGCTGTAGCCTTGCATCGCGCCGCGCAACCGGCTGATGGTCTTATCCAGCCGCGACTTAAAATGATCCAACGGCGCCAGCCCATCCAGCTTTTTGGCGTCGACCAATGCCCGGCCGTAGGCATCCAGCGCCGGCTTGGATCGCTGCAGCCGGTCTGCCAGCCAACTGCGCTGCAAGGCATCGCTGTCCCGGCGGTATTCTTTTTCCAAATACCCTTTGAAGCCGGGGATGCGCCGCAAAATGCTTTCGATCCAACCCCGGCTTTGGGCATGTTCGCGCGGTTCAGGCATGACGACACCTTAAAATCTGTGCTTTCACGCAAAGACTGCTCCCACACGCAATTCGTTACAGCCGGCCACTTCTTGGTCCCCAAACCTGGGCAACGCCAAAATTGCTAGCAATACCGCCCGATTTGTGTCGCCCGCCGCGTTGCGTCGCTTCGCCCCCTTGCGGCGCTGCAACATCATACCAGCCCGCCCACTCCCCGTGCAAACTCCCGCCCAGAAACGTCTTGGCCTGCCATCCCGCTTTCGCTATAGTTCGCCCCGCTTATCGGCCCCTCGTCTGCGCCGGGCCAATGTCTAGTCGTGTTGGCAGAGCACTCGTTTTACCTCAATAGATCGTTCATGAGCCGCACATTTTCCGGCCGCACTCGGTCTGCGCTAATTAGCGCGTTGCTCGCCGCTGCGCTATGCTTGCCTGGCTGCGCCAAGCGATTCGGCGGCGCCTGGCCGTTTGGCGAAGATCAAACCGCGGAACTCAAAAAATACGGCCCCGTCCCGGTGCAACGCATTACCGCCCTCCAGGAGCGCGCAAAAAAAATCGCCAAGGCTAAGCCCGAAGAACAAGAAGCCTTTGCCGCCGAAATGGCCCGCCTCATGCCCAACGAGACCGATTTCAACGTCCGCATGGCCGTCATCAGCATCATGGGCCACATGAACACCCCTTCGGCCAACGCCATCTTGTACGCCGGCGTCAAAGATCCGGAATCCGAAATTCGCATCGCTTGTTGCAACGCCTGGGGCAAGCGCCCCAGTCCACAAGCCACGCACATGCTGGCCGAAACCATGTCCGGCGATACCGATTTGGATGTCCGCCTCGCCGCCGCCAAAGCGCTTTCCACCGCCGGCGATAAAGAAGCCGTCGCCGCGCTGGGTCGAGCCTTGGACGATTCCGATCCCGCCCTGCAGCACTGCGCCGTAGACAGTCTGAAAAAAGTGACCGGCAAGGACTTGGGCAACGATGTCAACGCCTGGCGGCAATTGGCCCAACAGCCCGATCCACCCCTCCACGCCACCTCCGTCGCCAGCCGCTTGAAGCAAATCTTCTAATGGCCCCTGTCTTCTAATGGCACCTGATGACGGCCCCTTTCCTCGCGGTGGTTGCCGCCTGGCAAATTCTGCCGATTACGCCCTCTTTCTCGTTGGCAAACGTTGACGATTATGCCTTCGGCGGCCAAGCCGCTGCGACCCGGCGAACTCCATGCATCGCACCGCATGTGACGCTCATTCCATTCGTGCCGACCATACGCTGTCGCCGTCAAAACTTTTCTCTCCCAGTCCGATACTCTACACGGACTTGTTGTTAGCGGCGGCACGATCGGGGTAGGCGGCCCCGGCAAATCCTCGGCTAAATCCTCGGCGCACGGCGGCAAACCCGCTCACCACCCGCGCCGCACCACCAAATTTTACCTATTCCGGAGATTCCGCCACCATGCTTTCGTTTGCGTCCCCGGGAATTCGGTCGGCGTTGAGTTTGTCGATTATGCTGGCGCTGGTGCCCGCGGCGTCGGTTCGCGCTGCTGACTCGGTGACGTACTCGCCCACCACAGATTCTTCTCTCCCCTCTACCTCCGCGATGGCGCCGCCCGGCAACTCCGAATCTTCCGCTGCGGCCCCGACCAATTCGTCGGCCACCGGCGATCTCAGCATGGGGCACGACGGCAAACCCATGACCCCGGAAATCGCCGCCCTCGGAGAAAAAATCCGCCGCGTCCTGGCAACCTACGAAGCCAAGCATCTCAACGCCCGAGATAACAGCTGCTGGGAAGTAATGCACGGCCTCATCGCCTTCGGCCCCCGCACCGAAATTTACCGCGATGGCCCCGGCGGCGCCACCGTCAACGCCATCGGCTGGCTCTCCTGGGGCGCTCGTTGCCAAGGCCAACCGCTCATTGTCTTGCAAGATGGCCATCCCCACGGTTTGTACGGCGTTGGCCTGGAAGGGCACGACGGCCAGTTCCTGGCCATGCTCGCCCAGTGGCGCGTTCGTCCCGAAAGTCCCATGCACATCGGCGGCCAAGATTTCACCGTCGCCGATCTCATAGAGGAAGAAAAAGCCACTTGCCAAAGCGGCACCGAGCTGACTTTCAAGCTCATCGCCCTGGCTCATTACCTCCCCAGCGACGCCCAGTGGACCAGCCGCTACGGAGAGCACTGGGATATTCCCAAACTAATCAAAGCCGAAATCGAAGCCCCCATCCACGGCGCCACCTGCGGCGGTTCGCATCGCCTGCTGGGCATCGCCAACGCCGTGAAAGAACGTGCCAAGCAAGGCCAGCCCATCGACGGCCAATGGGCCCGCGCCGCCAAATACATCGCCGATTACCAACGCTATACCCTCGGCACCCTGCAAAACCCCGACGGTAGCTTCAGCACCGAATGGTTCAATTATCCCGCCGATCGTCCCGGCGACATCGACCGCAAGCTGCAAACCACCGGCCACATGCTGGAATTCATCGTCTGGTCGTTGCCCACCGATGATCTGCGCGATCCGCGCGTGCTCAGGGCCCTCAATTTTCTTTCCGACATACTGGAAGACAATTCCGAAAAATCGTGGAGCATCGGGCCGTTGGGGCACGCCTTGCACACCCTCATGGTGTATCACGAGCGAATGTACAACCAGCCTGCGCTGCCGCCGTTGCCCCTCACCGCCGCGGCGCCAACCAATGCCAGCGCCAACGCCCCGGCCCCGTCGCTCCTCCCCATCCAACCGCCTCCGACCATCGACAAGCATGACGACGCTAACCGGACGCTGCCTCAGTTACAGCGCACCGCCCAACAACCCATGCTGCTGCCTCCCGCTGACAAACCATCCGCGCCAAAAGAACTCACCTCCAAGGAACTCGCCGATCAATCCGACGGCTGCACCGATGCCGTCCCCTCGATGGCAGCCCATCTCTCCACGTTGCGATTAGCCATGCGCGACATCATTAGCGCACTCGCCCCGCCGGCCGGAACTTCGCTAACCGCCGCTCACCCAACCCCTGCCCCGTCACCCGTATCGCCCCAAGCGGCGCCTCGCCAGCCCGCCTTACCCACCGACGCCCCGTTCGATCGTCCCGCCACCTCCCAAGTCGGCCCGTAACGAATCGCTCAGTCATCGTCCGGCGGCTTGTCCCCCCTCGACATTCCGCAACATCCCCGGCCAAACTGGCCCTCGCTTGACGCGCTGCATAGCATTCCTTCGTAACCAGATTTCGATTTACGAAGTCCTACGGAGAATGCTCTCATGCGTGCCCGCGATCCCAATGCCGAACAACTACTGCGACTCATTCAGGCCGACGCCGGCGATAACACACCATCCTGCGGCCAAGGCTCAGCCCATGACGCTCTGCCCAACGCTGGCGGTTTAGCAGGCGCATCGCAAGGTGCGGCTACTTCGCGCGCAAACTCGGTCGTCGACGACGCCAACCTGCTCGACGCCTATTCCCAGGCCGTGGTCCGCGTGGTCGAAACGGTAGGCCGCGCCACCATCGGCGTCATGCCCCCCCGAGATGCTAAACAGGGCGGCCAAGGCTCCGGCTTTGTCATTACCCCCGACGGATACGCCCTGACCAACAGCCACGTAGTCGGCGCCCGCAGCAAGCTCACCGCCACGACCCACGAAGGCGATCGGCTCGATTGCGAAGTCATCGGCGACGACCCCGCCACCGATTTGGCCCTCATCCGCCTGGCCGCCCGCGATCTCCCCCTCTGCACGCTCGGCGATTCCGACGCCCTCCGCGTCGGCCAGCTTGTCATCGCCATCGGCAACCCGCTCGGCTTCGAATCCACTGTCTCCACCGGCGTTGTCAGCGCGCTGGGCCGCAGCATGCGCTCGCAGCATGGCCGCCTCATCGAAAGCGTCATTCAGCACACCGCTCCGCTCAATCCCGGCAACAGCGGCGGTCCGCTGGTCGACAGCCGCGGCCGCGTGGTCGGCGTGAACACCGCCGTGGTGTTCATGGCCCAAGGCTTGGGTTTCGCCGTCCCGGCCAACACTGCCCGGTGGGTCATCGGCGAGCTGATCACCCACGGCAAAGTGCGCCGCCCATTCCTGGGAATCTCCGCCTCCGTGGCCCCCATCGAGCGCCGCCTGGTGCGCGAATTGGATTTACTTTCCGATCGCGCCGTCGAAGTGGCCGCACTGGAACCCGGTGGCCCTGCCCAGCGCGCCGGCATCCAACCCGGCGATTTCATTGTCTCGGTCAACGACCGCCTAGTCAGCAGCGTGGACGATCTGCACCAACTCCTCTCGCGCCTGCCGGCCGACCAGCCCATCATCCTGTCGATCCTGCGCGGCACTCGCCTCCTGGAAATCCCCGTCCAGCCCGCACTCAGCCAGTGAACGATCTTTCTACGCGTGGCCCAAAATTCGCTTGTATTTTCTTTCCAAATCGGTACAGTGTACATTTGTTGCGTAACGTAAAACCTCGCAACATCCAGCCACGCCGTTTTCGGTCGGATGTTCCGTCCGCGGCCCGCTGGATCAAACCTCCGTGTTTCCACTGCTTGATGA
>DATJYL010000094.1 GCA_035499655.1 Pirellulales bacterium | reverse complement strand
TTGTTTTTGCCTATTGCGTAAATTGGCTTGTCCGCAACCATTTTTTTGCGGTCGGTTTTTGCCATCCAACCAGAGTGCCCACTGTTTTGTATTTGCGTGGCGGCCTCGCCGGCAATCCACTCCACTCCGGCGGCACGCAAGGCGGCTGGATCGCGATAATCGAGTTGTTTTGCCGGGTCGAGGCCGGCGTACCCATCAACTCGATTCCAGCCCTTGAGCAAAATCTGATCGCCGCTCCGCACGGTTTTTTGCCCGGGTGCCGCTTCCGTGCCGCTGGCCAAATCTAGCACCACGCTCTTCGAGGGAAATCCAGGCGGGGCATCAACCCCGGCGATGTACTTGGGCAAAGATTCAACGTGACCGTAAACCGAATAGCTCATTCCGTAAACGCCCAGGTCCACCGCGGAAAGCACAACCAGCGCCGCCACGGCCCAGCGTGCGCCCTGGTTGGCACGCAGCACCAGGCACACCGCCGCCGCCATCATCACCGGCCCCAGTGCAACCAGGAGGGGATAGGGGGCAAGGTAGGGACGCCAATACCGCAGCGCCAGCAAGCTGAACACCGCGCTCACCAAAGGTAACGTCCACAACAGCGGCCGCCGATCTTTCCGTTTCAACGGCGTTGGGACCGGAAATGGCGAGGCGGGCTCATCCTCCCGCCGAATTGAATTTCCCGCGGTCTCCAGCAGCATTGCAAATCCCAACGCCGCTAATACCGCGATCGCCAGTTGGAAAACGACAATGGCCCGGCAGGGAAGGCGGAATCGATTGACCAGCGGCAGGTGTTCTTGCAACCAACCCAACGGGCCCAAGCCGCCCATCATCCACAATAGCGCCACAGTAGCAGTTGCCAGGGCGGCAATGGTTAATGCCCGATATTGCTCGCCACGCTTGCCGCTGCAAATCCACCATGCGGCCAGCGCCAGCGGAACCGCTCCCATGTACATTCCAAATTCGTGCGTAATTCCGCCGACCACCCGCGTGGCAAATAAATACGGCGTGACCAGTTGCATCCAGTTCAAAAGCGGCATCGAACCTTGCGTGGCAAAATCTTCCATCGCGGTCGATTGGCGAACCGAATGCACAAGCGATTCGAATGTTGGCAGCAGTTGCACGCCGCCGATGAGTGCCCCGATCAGCACGGCGGTTGTCCAGCGAAATACACCGGCTGCAGCGGCAAAGAGCGAAGCTCCCGCGACGGTGCTCAACAACAAAACATATCCCGCTTCCACCACCAGCGAAAACAGCACGTATTGCGGATATCCCAGCAGTAATTGCGAACCGGTTAGCAGCGCCACGCCACACAATGCCAGCCGGCGATTGCGCTTCCAAACGGAAATTTTCGCGGAACAATTTTCTCCCGTCTGGTAAGAAAATGGGCTCCTTAGCATCACGTCTATCGCCCACAGCAACCACGGCAAATGGGCCACAATCGCCACGCCGTTCAAATGAATCAAATGCAGTAAATTGAAGCTGCCAAACGTGAACACCAGGGCCCCGAACGCAGCCGCTTCCTGCCGCAATTTCCAGCGCCGCAAAAACAAATACATCCCAAGCAGCATAAATGGGTAGCTGAGCCAACACTCCAAATCAAAGGCGACGGACAAAGGCAGCGCGCGGTAAAGCAGCCAATGCAGCGGATGATAGGTCCCCACTTGACCTTCGCCCGTGAGGCAAAAGCCGCTAAACATTTCTGGGCACCAGTCGAACGGTTGGCCATGTGCCAACTGCTGGGCGTAAAAGCTCCGCATCGGCAAATGAAACCAGCCCAAATCGTCCGCCGTATAAACCTGCCCGGTCAGCAGCGGCCATCCGAGCGCGGCCAGCAAACAGACGATGCAAATCAAAAGTGAGATGAGAGCGACGCGGGCTGTGTTCAGCCGAAAACGTTGAGCTCGGGATGCCAAATCATCCGAGCACAAATCTGGGTCGAGTGGAATCGACAAAGGGATGCCTTCGTCGAATTCTAATACTGCACGATTCGAATCGGTGTTCATTTTGAATGCTTTGTTCTGCTGACCAGCGGACAATTTTCTGCTTCATGCTGCCTTCGACGCTGCACAGTACTTCCATGATCGGCAACCTACGAAACCTGCACACCCGGATCGACCGATAACCCGCGCAGATGCGGGGCATCGATCATGCGAAACGGCTTGACCACATCTTGCCAACGCTCGCCGCATTGTCGAATGCGGCTTTCTTCGATCGGGCCCAACCGATCGGCGGCGAGTGCTAAGTAACTGATGTTTTCCGGTCGCAGGCCCATGATGCGCGCCGCCGTAGCATCCACCGCCGTGCAATTCGGCCCGATGAGAATCAAGCCCATTGGCTTGGGGCTACCCATGATCGGCCCATCCCCTTCCATGCACATAATTCCGTCGACTATGGCCAGCGACCGCGGCAGCGATGCGTTGATGTCGCACACCGTTTCCGGGATTCCGGCGTGATGTAGCACGTTTTTTGGCCAGCCGTATACGACGCCAGGAATGGTGCCGTACAAGTTTTTCATCGAGCCGGTCATGCCAACCCAATGATGCGTTTTCATTTTCGGCATCGAAACGATGAAATCGGCCTGCTGCACGCTGCGCGGAAAATAAAATCCTGCCAATTGGCTGACGCGGCCGCGGTTGGGAGTCCACGCCACTTGTTCGTAATTCAAATCTGCGAATGGCAAACGCCCGTCATCCAGCGCAGCCTGCAGGCCCCCTTCGACCAGCGCCATTTCAGTATCGCGGACATGGCCGGGGCCTTCTCCCACCACCACGTCGGCGCCCCAATTGCGAAACACCTCGGCGGCTGCTAAAACCACGCTGGGATGCGTCGTCATTTGCGGAGCGGAGCGCGTCGGCTCAACCAAGTTCGGCTTGAGCAGTACCCGCTTGCCCCGAAATTCTTGCGCACTTAATCCGGTAGCCACCAATCCGTCTTGGATGGTTTTTTGCAATGGACCGTCGTAGCGCTGATTGCGGGCAACAAATACTGGTTGCCGCGGGGCGAACACGCGCTTCACGAAGGGAAGGCTCAGCGCTCCCGCCACAGCGGCGCCCGTGGCGATGAGCAACGACCGGCGATCAAAACCGGACCCCGCTTGCGAAGCGCCCCCTTGTGCCACGCCGGCGACATTTGTACCGATTTGTGTTTCGTCAGCGGGTTTTATCATAAAAAATGAAAGGTCAAATGCTCGTATGCTTTCCCGATGTGTATTTAATCAATGGGCAATCCTTGCCCTGGGCTGCCAGAACCAACAGAGCCAAGACCAACGGGGCCGCATCTCGTTGGACAGTGCGGTGATATGCGGATTCGATCCAGTCACTGCCGGCGGCGGGTTGGCGGTCGTGCGCTGCTAATCCGAGCAGCCCGTAGCTGAGCGAAATGGGCGTGGTTTCAATCGAAAGATTTTCCAGTAGGTATTGCAACGACCGTTCGATGCGCAGATCGTCAATTTCTTCACCGGCCAAAGCCAACAATGCCAGGCCTGTCGGTTCGACGTGCGGTCGTAATTGCTGTCCCAGTACAATCGTATTTCCGTAGTTGCAGCCGCCGGTGGAAAGCAAGCGATCGACCAGCAAACGCACCCCTTCCCGAGTGCGCGGATGATCGCTCTGTCCGACGGCCTTGAGGGCCAAAACCGACCAGGCCGTCGGCTCCTGCCAAGAATGAGTTCCAATGACCCACGGCCAACCGATTAATTGCCCGTTGTGACCGAAATCCGGCGAGTTTTCCACGGATTTACCCGCTGCGGAAAGCAACCACTGTGTGGCCCACTGCAGATTGAACGGTGAATGATTCAATTGGGAAACATTTGAAGGGGAAGCAGGCAAGGAAGTGTCTGGGCGAGCGTCGTTTAAATTAAGTTCGGCTCGTGCCGCCACTGCTGCGGCGAAAATGGCCTGCGGCGTCGGCCACGCCGATTGAGTTAGTTCGGAAAAAGGAGCAATGCTTCCGTCAGATGCTTGTGCGGCCGCCAGCCATCGCAAATGAGTTTGAGCATCGGCAGTTCGTCCCGCGCCCAAAAGCGCCAGCGCTGCCAGTGCAGTCGGTTCAGCCGCTGACGGCTCCTGGGAGTGGTAGCCGCACGGCGTTCCCGCCAACCGATCTAACGCGGAGTGAATCCACGATGTCGTTATAACTGGCGTCGGCGTTAAAGGCATAAATTGATCTACAATCGGAACTGCAGCAACTTTTCTTTGCGTGCCGGAAACGAAAGACGCCCACTTTTCTACGCGGTCGTTGCCGGTCAGAACGACTTGCGCAAAGGAAAATTCAAAACAAGAATAGCTTTTCGGAGGCGCATTCCAGTACGGTGGAGCTGGCTTATCGACAAGGAAAAGAGAAATCTTAGTTCCCGGACGAGTAGTTCCAACTGTAACGCAAAGTGCCGGAAGCAACGGTGGTTGCGCGCCGGGCAAAAGAAAATCGACAGAACCAGAGAAGATTTCTTAAACTTCCGCATTTGACATCTGGCAAAGCCGACATAGGTTTGATTGCACAGGCGGAGATGACTCGAACAATCGAGCCTATCCGGCGTGTGACACGGCTTTCGGGTCGTGGAAAAGCGTAGCTTCCGGACGCCGGACTCATTTCCAAATCGAACTTTCGGCGCCCCGTGAGATACGCAAAAATTCGTCCGACCGGACCTTGAGCTTCCTCGAAAAGGGTAAACCGGCCCGAAAGGCCGGGAACAATGCGATGCGTCCCGTGTATTCGGGATCGCACAGCTACCGACGGGATCCTGCACGCTGAAAGCCCTGGGGGTAATTAGCGGGCAACTCTCAGATCGAGGCAAGGCCGCGTTGATGGTTCAAAACGCATGATTCCTTCACAAAGAGGAATTATCTGATGTCGAATTATTGGAATACCATTCGTCGTTTTATCAATCATGGGAATGGCCGAACGACAGTGCACTGCACGGTGATGCTAGAATTGATCGCCATCGTCTGCTTGGCAGCGATGGGCTCCATTTGTGCTGGCGCCAACGCCAGTGCGCAAAACGTCGCCTCTTCGGCGGTTACCAGTAAATGAAATGATGATTGCGTTTGCAGAGTTCTATTAGTCAGTTGTTTTTTCTCAGTTTTAATCTCTTTTAACCTTATGAGGACGGGACAATGTCGAACACATTAAATAAAATTCGTCGCTTTTTGGCTTCTGAAGACGGCCCCACCGCGGTGGAATATGCTGTGATGTTGGCCTTGATTGTGATTGTGTGCTTGGCCGCCATCGGCAACATTGGCACCAATGCCAAAACCACGTTCACCACGATTGCTAACTCGCTGGCCAGCGGTAGCTAGTTGGCCCGGTTAGTCGTTCAAATTTGCGTATTGCAAGTTTTGCAAGCCCAGGATCAACTGCTCCTGGGCTTGCATTTTTTGGCGAGCACTCATCCGCGCTGGATGCATACTGAATTCTTTTGGCGCGAGTTGTGTTTCTAGCCAGTGTCTGTTTCTGACGTAGAGTTGTGCAACGTGCATTGGGAACATTATTAGGCGACAGTGGCGCAAAATTGATGACCAGCCGAAATGCTGTGCATCCTAAGTTCGATGCAATCTTAGGTGGTGGAAGGAGATTTGAAATGTTGCTGTTGGCCGCCAAAATCCGTCGTTTTTTCGTTTCCGAAGAGGGTCCCACCGCCGTGGAATATGCGGTAATGCTGGCCCTGATTGTGGTGGTTTGCCTGGCTGCTGTCCGAACCATCGGCACGAACGCCAAAACGACATTTACGACCATTGCCAACTCGTTGGCCAGCGGCAGCTAGATTGTTTCTTTTATCTGGGCGCTGAACGTCCGCAAGCACTGGTCGTCGTCCAGCCAATCTATTGCAATCGGCGCCGGGGTGGTTTTTTTGACGTATGGTTGGATAGGACGCCCGCGGTCACATTTGGGCGTTCACGTTTTGAAAGCGTTGCCCAACGCCGCTGGTGGCGTGTGTGCAGCCAAACCTCATTTGCCCGTTGAGGGAGTTGCCATGTATCCCGCTGTTCCGGCTGAAGTATGTTCCGGCGCCGTGAATTTGGTGTGTTATTTTTTCACCGTGATCGCGGTCTTAGTCACATTGGCCCTGACGGCGCGCGCCAATTGAGCGCGTTGATTTTTCAAAAATGACGCCCGGCTCAAAACAGATTTTTCCCAATTAAAAACTCCTTACACGATTCCTTTCCTCCCATGCACGACAATCATTTTCTGGCAAACTTCTTGGAACATTGGCCGGCTTGGCTGGTGGCCTTTACTTTGGTGGTGGCCGCCGTCATTGACGGCTGGCAACTTCGCGTTCCCAATTGGCTTACGTTTCCTATGATTCTTAGCGGGTGGGTTTTTGGCGCGGTCACGGCAGGTTGGGCTGGAATAGGAGAAAGCTTATTGGGTACGGCCGTTGGTCTGGCTTTGCTATTACCGGCTTATGCGATTGGCGGCATGGGCGCCGGAGACGTAAAACTGCTAGCAGGCGTGGGAGCCTGGGTGGGGGCAACGACTACGTTTTATGCCTTTTGTGTGTCGGCCCTGATCGGCGGAGCGATTGCCCTGGCGATGGTTCTTCTGCAACATAAATGGAAGCACCATCAAAATCAATTTCTCAAAATTATCGGCGAAGTGGTCACGATCGGTAATCCCAACGATTTGGCCACGATCGCCGCCCAGCGCAAAAGCTCCATGCTGCTTTTGCCTTACGGAATACCGATCGCCATTGGGACGATTGTTTACTTCTTTTGGGCTGGACTTCTGATATGAACAATTATTTCCTGTGCTATCGCCGCTGGCAGCGTCCTAAGTTCCTTGCACATGAGGCAAATATGTCTATTCCCTCGCTCAAAGTGGAGAAGGTCTGCCGAACTTGCCGAAGAAACCGACGAGGGGCGGCTGCCGTCGAGTTCGCCATCGTCGCACCCGTGTTTTTCCTGCTTGTGTTTGGCATGGTCGAATACGGCCGGATGGTAATGGTCCAACAGGTCATTACCAACGCCGCGCGCGAAGGAGCGCGGGTGGGAGTGTTGGATGGCTCGCAATTATCGGACGTGCAAACCGCGGTGAACAACTACTTAATCGCCTCAAAAATACCGACCGGCCTCAGCAACGAGATCACTTGTACTCCGAATCCCCCCAGCAGCCAAACCACAGGAAATCCCGTCACCGTTACCGTTTCGATTCCATTTAGCAAAGTGAGTTGGTTGCCCACGCCACTGTATTTAGGCTCGACGACATTGTCGGCGACCTCGGTCATGCGGCGCGAAGGAGTGCAGTAAACAATCCAAAATGTGAAGCTCGAATGGAATCCAACAGCAGTTTGAGTTCGACACTCACAAAACAAGTTCGCCTCCGTTTTCGATAGGTCTACTGAAGCAAATTGGGAGCCTAGCAACCCATGCGTCCTAAATCAATCATTTTGGTGGTATTGGCTTCGGCCTGCGGCCTGGTTGCTGCGATTGGCATTCATCAGGTGATGGCGGACCGGGTTCAGGTTGCAGCGCCCGCGGTCGAGACCGAGAAAATCCTGGTGGCCAATAAAGACATTAAAGTAAACGAGCCGCTGTCTGACAAAAACGTTCAGCTTGACGATTGGCCCAAGGAAAAAATTCCCGGCGATGCGATTCGTGACATGAAGGAACTCGACGGCCAGCGAGCCGGCGGAGACATTCTGGTCGGCGAGCCGATTCGCAAGGCCAAATTCGCCGTCGACAAACGCATCGAGGAAATCCCCAACGGTTATCGAGTTGTCGCGGTCTCGGCGGATGCCGTCAGTGCCGCCGGAAACCTGCTGCAACCGGGCGACCGGGTGGATATTGTCGTGTCGATCAAGCACGGTCTCAATTCGCAAAACCAAATCGCCAAAACCATCCTGCAAAACATTCGCGTGTTCGCCATCAATGAACAGTGGCAACCCGCTGAAGGAAATAAATCAAACGAATCGATCACGGCCAAAACGGTGTCCCTGTTGGTCACGCCCGACGAGGCGGAAACCATCGATCTTGCCAGCGAATTAGGGCACATACGTCTGGTGCTCCGCAATCCCGATGACGCCCAAATCGCCGACACTTCAGGTACCGAAGAAAGTGAACTTCTGTCCGGCAAATCCAAATCAAATCACGACCAAGATGTCGTGAAATCCGGCGGCGGTATTTTAGATTGGTTGAAACAACAGCAACATCCCGTGCCGCCATCGGCGCCGGCAGTGATGGCCAGCCCCGAGGAACACTTCACCATGGTGGTGCAAAAAGGGGACGAAATCAGTCACGTCGAATTCAGCCGCAAATCGAAGGATGACCGCTGGCAAAATAACAGCACTGATGGCAATGGCTCTGCCCCCGGCGCAGGCTCAGCCGCTGTGGTAACGCCGTCCGCCCCGGCCACGCCTGATTCACCCCCGACTTTGTAAAACCCGAATTTGTATGAATGCGGTTGAAAGGAATCAACCGCGCAGCGTTTGCCAACTTCGCCCGTATGGCCCAAGGTTTCGGCGAGGCTTTCCTCTCCGATCCAGTTCCTAGATTTCAGATCGCAACTTATCACCCCGCTACGGAAAGCAAAGAGAGGACAAGGATGTTCTCGTACATGACACGGCAGGTTTCTGCCGCCCGCCCGATCGCTGTGCTTTTGATTGGTTGCGTTCTGACTCGCAACACAACAGCCCAGGATATAAGTCCGCCGCTCCCATCGACGACCCCGATTCCGGCCGCAGGCCCCGTCCAATCGCCCACCCAAACTCAAACCGTGGGTCCAATCCAGACGCCTGGCCAATCTCAGACGCCTGGGGTTATTCAATCCACCGGACCCATTCAATCGCCGGGCGAATTCCAAACTCCAGGGCTGATTCAGACGCCGGGTGCAGTGCCAAACACCGCGACACAATCACACAGCACCGCCACGGACCTTACCGTGCCGTCCGATGCTCAGCCGGTATCCAACGAGTTGATCCACCATATCCAGGCTCCCTCGGAGCGCATGGAAATGACAGTAAACGCCAGCCGCATTTTAACGTTGGACCAAAATATCCCGCGAGCCCAGGTCAATAATCACGAAATCCTGGAGTTGACGGCCCTTTCCCCCAACGAAATTCAAGTGCTGGCCAAGAAAGCTGGGGTCACGCAAATCAATTTGTGGAACGATAAAGGCCAAATCTACACCATCGATTGCGTGGTGTACGGTGATGCCCGCGAACTCTCCGAGCTGCTACGCTCAGAATTTCCCGCCGCCAACTTGCGCGTACGCCCCATGGCCAGTAGCGTCCTGTTGACCGGCTTTGTGGACCGCGCAGATCAAGTGAGTCAAATCATTCAAATCGCCCAAGATTATTATCCCAAAGTGGTGCCCAACATTCAGGTGGGCGGAGTGCAGCAAATTCTGTTGCACGTGAAAGTGGCCGAAGTGTCACGCACCAAAGCCCGAGAGTTAGGCTTTGACTTTGCTTCCATCAATAGCGGTAGTTTTTTGGCATCGAGCGTGAGCAACCTTCTGGTGCCGGGGAGCGTGGCGGGCACGGTCGCTACCCCTCTGGGTGCCGGTGACACCGTCCGCTTTGGCTTGGTCAAAAACAATACTGCTTTTTTTGGCTTCCTGGATGCTCTGCGGAAGGAAGATCTGCTGAAAATTTTGGCCGATCCCACGCTGGTCACGGTCAGCGGACGGCCGGCCCAATTTAAAGTCGGCGGCGAAATTCCATATCCCGCGAATTCCACGTTGAACGGCGTCAGCGTGTCGTACAAAGACACAGGAATTACGGTCGACTTTGTGCCAGTCGTACTGGGCAACGGCAACATCCGCTTGGAAGTCCGGCCTATCGAGCGAGATTTGGATCCGACTCAAAGTTTCGAAATTGCTCCCAATGTGGAGGCTCCAGCCTTTACCCTGCGGCAAGTCGATACCGGCGTGGAAATGAGAGCCGGCCAAACTTTGGCGATTGCCGGATTGGTGCAAAAGAAACTCAACGCAGAAAAGCGAGAAATACCCTGGCTGGGAGAAATGCCCTACATCGGCGCAGCTTTCCGTCAGGTCAAGCAGACGTCGGAAGAAGTGGAACTATTGTTCCTTGTGACGCCGGAAATTGTCCAGGCGCTGGATCCTTGCGAAGTTCCTCGCTGCTTCCCCAGTATGCACACGGATGACCCCAACGACTGTCAGTTGTATTTGAAAGGATACGACGAAGTGCCCTCCAAAGGACCCTGCGGTCCTGGGGGTGGGTGTACAACAGGTTGTGGATTTGGCGATTTTCGCGAAGGTCCCGGCTACGGACCAGAAGGGGCTCCCCTGATGGGCCCTCAGCCGGCCGGTCCCGGCGCGCCTGAAATGTTCGAAACAGTTCCGTCCGGCCCTCCCACCCCCGCCAGGCCTACATCATCTGACGCAATGCCTGCCGACAGCTCGACTAGCAATAGCATCAACCCCAGCTCCCGTATCGCGCGACTTCCAAATCCCGCCACTCCAACGGTAGCTTCGCCAGTGCCCGCAGCGGATATCCGCTACAACCCATCTGCTGCACAAAATCCTCACCCGACGAATGGGACGAATCCGTCCGGCGGGTCGCCCGGTTTCATCGGACCCGTGGGATATGACGTATTAAACTAAAGGGCACCAGTGCACTTGGTTTTCCCACGTTTTAGCGCCATCGTCAGCCGAATGTTCGAAAGCCGATGTCGAATTCGTGCGAATGACGCCGTGTTGTCTGCGGCGTGATTCGTCAATCGTTCGACATCGATGCTCGTCATCGCCTCCCGCGGCCTGAATCGCGGGAGCAATACGTCTCCGAATTCACACTATGACCAACGTTTTGCGTCTAGCCATTGTCGATCCCAGCGATCCGTCGCGGGAATCGCTTAAATCGATCTTGCTGGGCCTCGATATGGTGTGGCTGGAGGCCGAGTGCTCGCGCTACGAATTCTTCGCTGATGTCATTGCCCAAACGCATCCCGACATTGGCGTCGTCGCGCTGGATTCCGATCCTGATAAAGCCTTGAAGCTGGTTGAGCAACTGGCGGCCGCCTCGCCACAGTGCAGTATTTTAGTGATCAGTGGCTCGACCGACGGCAGCCTGATTCTGCGCGCCATGCGCGCCGGTGCAAAGGAATTTTTGCCCAAGCCGCTGAAAATCGAAGATTTGCTCGGCGCGCTAAGCCGCTTGAGCGAGCGACAATTTGGCAAGGGTGAAGGAAAAGTTCGGGGCTGCCAGGTGATTTCCGTCTGCGGGGCTACCGGCGGCGTAGGCACCACCAGCCTGGCCGTCAACCTGGGATGCGCGCTGGCCGCCGACCCGAAAAATTCGATTTGCCTGGTCGATCTGGATTTAAGTTTGGGCGATGCCGACGTCTTCCTCGACACCATTCCCGACTATACCTTGGTCGACGTGGCCCAAAATGTCGAGCGCCTCGATTTCACGCTGCTCAAACGCTCCTTGACCAAGCATGCTTCCGGATTGTTTTTGTTGCCACGCCCGGTCCAATTGGAAGACGCCGCGCAGGTTACCCCGGAACATTTACAACGCATGATCGGCTTGTTAAAAGCCACCTTCACCCATTTGATTATTGATCTTTCCAAGGGTTACAACGCTCTGGATATGGTGGCCTTGGAAATGGCCACCGACGTGCTGCTGGTGACGCAGCTCGATTTGCCCTGTTTGCGAAACGTAGTGCGATTGATGATGTCCTTCGGCGAAATCGAAGGGCTTAAAGAGAAAGTCAAAATTATCATCAACCGCGTCGGACTGGACGCTGCTCAAATTAGCTTGAAAAAAGCCCAGGAAACCTTTGGCCGCGAAATTTTCTGGGAATTGCCCAACGATTATCGCACCATGTCGGAAGTGCGGAACAACGGCGTTCCGTTGCTGGAGCACGCCCCCAAGGCCGCGATCACCCAATCGATCATCAAACTCGCGGACCACTTCTCCTCCAACGCCGTCTCCGAAAGCCCACCGGCTGCGGAGGACGGCAGCGGCAAGCCTGGCAAAGGATCGCGCTGGAAGGGCCTGTTCAGCGGAAAAAAATAGGCCCCTGGCGGACGCCAAATCACTGATATTCTCGCTGCCGCCCGGTGGAGCCTTCATGCCCGCCTCCCTTTTTCTTGGCATCTTTCCCGACTCACTTTTTTCTGCATTTCATTGTTCTTGGCAACCTCTCCGCCGCTTGTTTTGAGCTATGGTTGTCGGGGCCAATAGCGAAATCGCCACGGCTCCTGATCGGGGTGTACCAGATCCGATGTCCCTGACTCGATTCCTTGAAGCTCTAAAATCATGCCGCCACTGAAACCGCTGCCAACCGCTCCTCGCCCCGGCGATAAGACTTCGACCTCCGATTTCGAGGCCCTGAAGCGTCATATTCACACCAAGCTGGTCGACAAGCTCGACTTGTCCCGCGTCGGAGACTTGGAAGGCGATGTGTTGCGCCGCGAAATTCGTCTGGTCGTGGAGCACTTGTGCGACACGGAAGACCATCTGCTCAATCGCAGTGAACGCGATCGGCTGGTCGAAGAAGTCCTGGACGAAACGTTCGGCCTCGGACCGCTGGAGTTCCTGCTAAAAGATACCACGATTAGCGATATTTTGATCAATGGTCCCAAGCACATTTACGTGGAACGTCGGGGTAAGTTGGAAAAAACCAGCGTGCAGTTCCGCGACAATTCCCACCTCTTGCAAATCATTGACCGAATTGTGTCGCGCGTAGGACGGCGCGTGGATGAAGTTTGTCCCATGGTCGATGCCCGCCTGCCTGATGGCAGCCGCGTTAACGCGATCATCCCGCCCCTGGCGCTCGACGGTGCGGCGGTTTCTATTCGTCGGTTTGGCGCCAACCCCCTCAAATTGGAAGACCTGCTCAATTACAAAGCTTTCACGCCGGAAATGGTGATGCTGCTGGAAGGCGCCATCAAGGCCCGCCTGAATATCATTATTTCCGGGGGCACCGGTTCAGGTAAAACGACGCTGCTGAATACTTTGTCCAGCTTCATACCCGGTCACGAACGCATCGTGACCATCGAAGACGCCGCCGAATTGCAGCTCCAGCAGGAGCATGTGGTGCGGTTGGAAACTCGACCGCCCAACATCGAAGGCAAAGGCGCCATCACCGCCACCGATTTGGTGAAAAACGCCCTGCGTATGCGGCCGGAGCGGGTCATCATCGGCGAGTGCCGCGGCGCTGAAACGCTCGACATGCTGCAAGCCATGAACACCGGTCACGAAGGTTCGATGACCACGCTGCACGCGAATTCGCCGCGCGACGCCATTTCCCGTATCGAAACGATGATCACGATGGCCGGCTTTGAACTGCCGCTGAAGGCTTTGCGGCAACAAATTGCCAGCTCCGTAGACTTGATTATTCAAGCCAATCGTCTGCAAGGGGGCACGCGCAAAATCACGCACATTACCGAAATCAACGGCATGGAACAGGAAACCGTTGTGATGCAAGACATTTACTTGTATTGTCAGGACGGCATTGACGAAGCCGGACGCGCCGTGGGGCGATTTGAAGCCACCGGCATCCGCCCGACTTTTATGGACCGTCTGGAACAGGCCGGCGTGCGGTTGCCGGCCAGTGCGTTCCGCCAACGTACCATGTTGCAGTGTTAATCTCAGAGGTGAATTATCCCTTAGCCTTGGCCCCCCCCGGCCAACATACGCTACACGCCCAACAATCATCCATCCGCTTACGGTTTAGCAACGTATGTCTCCGCTCATCATCTCCATCGCCGCGTTTTTTGCCGTGGCTGCCCTTGTGGGCGGTGTGGCAATGTTGCTCCGCGGCGAAGAATCGACGCGCAGTGAAGATCGCCTGGCCATGCTCACTGCCGGCAAACCTGCAACCGGCAAAGGGGTCCTACAAGAGACCGGTGTGTTGTCGCAGCCCCTGAATTTCAAAGAAGGGGCGCTGGCCGAATTTCTCAGCCGGTTTAGCCAAATCAAATTGTTATTTGTGCAGGCCGACACTTCGCTTACCCCGTCCAAATTTTGCGTCGTGAGCGGTTTGATGGGATTCGCCGGGGCTGTCGCTGCCGCCTCCACGGGTTTGAACCCCCTATTGGTTCCCATTTTCTTTTTCTTGGCTGGCTTGTTGCCGGTGATCTGGCTATTGCTGCGCAGAAGCAGACGACTACGCAGTTTCGGCAAACAATTGCCCGACGCCTTGGAACTCATTGCCCGCGCACTCCGAGCCGGTCACAGCTTGGGAGCGGGATTCAATTTAGTGGCCGGAGAAATGGCGGCGCCGATTGGCGTCGAATTTCAACGTTGCTACGAGGAACAAAACCTGGGAATTCCCCTCGACGAAGCGCTCAAAAATCTGACCGACCGCGTTCCCAATTTGGATTTGAAGTTTTTTTGTACGGCCCTGGTCTTGCAGCGCCAAACCGGCGGCGACCTGGCCGAAATTCTCGACAAAATTGGCAGCCTGATTCGCGACCGTTTCCGCATTTGGGGGCAAGTCCAGGCGCTGACCGGCGAAGGTCGCCTGTCAGGCATTGTGCTGCTAGCGCTGCCACCGGTGCTGTTTGGCACCGTGTATTATCTGAATCCTGATTACATTACGGTGCTGTTTACCGATCCGATGGGTAAAAAAATGTTGGCCGGCGCCGTGCTCATGCAAATCCTAGGCGCCTTGGTCATTCGAAAAATTGTGAACATCAAAGTTTAGCGACAACCGACAGAACCAAATACAAAAAAGGCATGTTTCCCGCAGTTCGACTGCAGTCGAACTGCGGGCTGCTGATTCAAGACTCCGGATCATATACAACTACTCACCACGCAAAGACTCACATGTCCCTGCTTTTTGCCACAGCTCTGCTCACGATGGAAAAAATCGTGCCGATTGCCGTATTCGGACTGTTCGCGGTGATTGTGTTTTGGGTATTGAACGTTTTCGCAGGGGAAAGCGATCGGACTTCGGAAAGGTTGGAGGAGTTGCGCAACCCGCTCAGCCGCCGCCGCGATCAACTCACCAAGGGCGCCAAAAAACAGGACGCCGTTTCGAAAATGCTGGAGATGGCCACCCCTGTATTATCCGCCCCGTTGAAACCTAAAACCGACGTCGAAACCAGCAAGTTGAAACAAAAACTTTCCCAGGCTGGGTTTCGGGGCGATGCCGCTACAAGCACTTTTTTGGGATTGAAGTTTGCCGGTTTGATCCTGGGCTTATTTCTTGGCGGCGGCAGCTTGGTTCTGACCAAGGGCATCAACAATAATTCGATGATGTACACCGTCGTGATTGCCGCATTCTTTCTGTTTCTGCCCGATATTGCGGTCTGGTTCATCGGCCGCCGACGCAAGCAAAGCATTTTTCTGTCGCTGCCTGACGCGCTCGATCTGTTGGTCGTGTGCGTGGAAGCTGGCCTGGGTTTGGATCAAGCCATGCGAAAAGTGACCGAGGAAATGCGCCGCACCGCGCGCGTGATTTCCGAGGAATTTGGCCTGTGCAATTTCCATTTACAAATGGGAAAGGCACGCAACGATGTGCTCCGTGATTTGGGCGAACGGACCGGCGTCGACGACCTGCGGAGCCTGGCCGCCATTCTCATCCAGGCCGACAAATTTGGTTCCAGCGTGGCTCAGGCCCTGCGCGTGCAAAGCGATTCCATGCGCACGCGCCGACGCCAACTGGCAGAAGAAAAAGCCGCAAAAACCGCCGTCAAACTGATCTTTCCCTTGGTGATTTTTATCTTCCCGGGCATTTTTGTCGTGCTTGTCGGCCCCGCCGCGATCACCATGGTCCGCGAAATGTTCCCGGTCATGCAGGGAAAGAAGTAAGCCGAAGGCCCCCGAAGTCGAAGTGCCTGCAGATCCAGCTGCCAGCGTTGCTGGTTGCTTGGGATTGGCGTGTGTGCGAAAATCTAAGACCATCCGGCCGGAAAGACCCACAGGCACTTCGACGACCTGATATCGAAAACATGGCGCTTTTTTCATGGCTGGTAATCTGTACCGCTTGGCAAAACGCTGCCGGATCTTCCTGCGGTAACGATTAGACGACGTTGTGCAGAGGATGCCATGTGCGCCGGCCGATAGGGGACGTAGCGATGTATCTTTTGTCATTTCCCGCCGTCGGCTCCGGCAGCATTTCCCCGCCGACAGATCAAGCACGAGGATGCCTTTATGTTCCGTCCACGCTGGGCTTTGACCATGGCTTTGTTGCTGGGCGCCGCCACGCCGGCTTTCGCCGGAGATGTGTCTGGCGGGTATCAACCAAACAGCCCCTGGCATAATTTTTGGGTCGATTGGCACCGCAACAATAGCTGGACCGAACCGTTTGTAGAGGTCGACACGGCCAGCGTTTGGAATACGGTAGACGCCGAAGTCGCCAAGGGATGGGAAACCCAGGACCTCTTGGGCGATGCCCACTTTGAAGCCGATAATTCCAAGTTGTCGCCGGCCGGCCGCCTGAAAATTCACACCATTTTGACCCAAAACCCCGTTGCCTTTCGGACGGTGTTTGTCGCTCGCGGTTGGACGGACGAAGTCACTTCCAAGCGGCTGGCCACAGCCCAATTGGCTACCGCTCAACTGGCTGGCTCCGGTCCCATGCCTCCTGTCCTGGTTAGTAATTCCATACCCGTTACTACTCAGGCCGATTACGTGGCCGGGGTCAGCACTTGGTATAGCGGGTTCATGACCAGCATTCCCAAGCCGCAGATCAAAGCATTCCAACAGGACGACGACACCTCAGGCAGCCCATAAGCCACGTAAGACCGTTAAAATCGTTTCCATCCGCGAATTCGGCTTATGTAGCCTTTTGGAGCGTGTCGATCTACACCAACGAGACCGCTGATTGGCGTCGTGCTTTGCTAGCATGCGATTCGGTGATTCAAAGGTCTGCGCCAGCTAGCAATTCAAGAAAGTTTAAGGTGCGTTGTGCGAACTTCTTTTCGACTTACGATCTTGCTGGCCTGTGCCGCCGGCACCCTTACCGGATGCACGAGTTGGTTTGGCTCTTCCCCGACCAGTTGGTTCAAGGCCAAGAAGTCTTCGACCGTGGCAGTAGCAGACTCTGATACCTCTTCCAGCGGCGGATTCTTCCAGAAAAAGCAACAGCCCACTCCCGAGTTGTACGTGGCCACCGCTCGTTTGTGCGAATCACGCGGCGACTATACGGCCGCCGCCTCGCAGTACGAAAACGCACTCAAGCAATCCCCCAACAATGTGCCCGCTCTGTTGTCCTACGCTCACTTGATGGATCATCAAAACCAACTGGCCGAAGCCACCAAGCTGTACGAGCGGGCCATCAAAGTCAATCCCAAAGAAGCCGCCGCTTACAACGATTTGGGCTTGTGCTTGGCGCGCCGCGGAATGCCGGCTGAAGCACAAACCAACTTGGCCAAAGCTGCTGAGTTGCAGCCCGATAAACAGCTCTATCGCAATAATTTGGCGACCCTCCTGGTCGATCAGCATAAGCCCGACGAGGCCTTATTGCAGCTCAAGGCGGTGACCAATGAAGCCATCGCCAATTACGACGTCGGCATCTTGCTTGAGCAACATCACGAGGACGCCTTGGCCCAGGCCCATTTCCAACGCGCTTTGGAATTGAATCCATCGTTTGCCGAAGCTCGGGAATGGACCCAGCAACTGGCGCAGCGTGTAACCGCTCCCCCGACTCAAACGGCAATTTACCAACCGCCGCCAAATGGGTTACGCATCGCCAGCGTGATGCAGCCGATGTCACGACCTGCGTCTTACGGCCCGGCGCCTGAGCCCGCCCCATCCAATAACGTGGGTCCGCAGGCTGCGTCACCGGCGGTAAACGCTTCGGGGAGCGATCGGTATGCCCCGTTGGCCAATCCTGTAGTTCGGCAGCCGCCGGAGCGCTACACCCAAGCCAATGCGCCGGGCATACCGCCCACGCCGGAAAGTTTTGGCAATTATCACCCGATGCAAAACACCGATGTGCATCCACTGCCGCCGGTGCAGTGATTGCCCCACCCTGCAATGCTGGCCGCGGTTCTCTCACACCCGTAGCGTGGCCCCATGCAATTGAGCGCAGGCCGCCACGATTTGATCACGCACGGTGTCCGCTTCAGGATTGGTCAGCGTTCCATCTTTGCGCCGCAAGGCGATGGTTAAAAGTTGGCTTTTCTTTCCCTGACCCAGTCGCTGCGAATCGCGGTACGTGTCGCGGTACTCCACGCTTTCCAATTCGCTGCCCGCCGTCTTTCGGACCGTGGCTGCCAAATCTGCCCAGCGAACTCGTTCATCGACCACCAAATTCAGATCGCGCGTCACTGCCGGATACGGCGAAAGCTCCGTCGCTTGCGGAACCAATTTCGCTATCCTTTCCAGCGCGGCAATTTGCACTTCGGCCACCGTGGTGGCTTCCCGCAGCTCGAACTTTTTCAGCGCCCCCGGACTGACTTCGCCGAGATAACCAATCCGCTCGCCGCCGACGCGCAGCTCCACCGCTTGGCCGGGGAGAAACAAATCGTGTTTGCAGTCGGACACATCGAGCACTGTCGCCGGGTTCAGCCGCGAAATGATTCGCTCCACAATCCCCTTCACCGTGAAAAAATCGCCGCCGCTGGTCATCCCCAGCATCAATTGCTCGTCGGGCAACGATTGGTTTTTTGGCAAATAAATGCGGGCAATTTCGAACAACTCGACGCGCGGATTGCCCAGCCCCTCGTTATGGCGGCGCGCTTCCAGCAGGCTGGGAATTAAGCTGCGCCGCAAGCGGTCGGCCCGACGCAGCACGGGCGTAGTGGAAACCAGCGGCGGCGCCGCCGTCCAGGGGCTGAAGGCCTCGGCGGCTGCAGGCTCGACCAGGCTGATGGTCATCGCTTCGTCCACTCCCGCCGCCACTAATGTTTCCCGCACTTTGGCCAGCACCCGGTCTCGCTCGGTCCGATGGCTGGCGGCCATTGGCACGTTCACGTCTTCCGGAATGGCGTCGTAGCCGTGAATGCGGGCCACTTCTTCGACGAGATCAATTTCGCGGGTTAAATCGCGCCGCCAACTCGGCGGACTGACTTTCAGATGATCTTCCTGCGGCGTCCCTGGTCCCAGGTTTTTTGCCCTCGGTTCCTCGCGATTTCCCAGGGCGGTAAGTATTCGTCGAACTTCGGTTGTATCGATCTCGATGCCGAGAATGTGCTTGAGCTGCCCTAACCGCAACACGATCGGCTCTCGCTCCGTTGGTTTGCGGCCCACGTCGATTACGCCGGCTGCCAGTTCGCCGCCGGCGGTTTGCAAAATCAGTTCGCAGCAGCGGCGGCTGGCCCAATCGACCCCTTCCGGATCCAATCCTCGCTCGAAACGATACGACGAATCGCTATGCAGCGATAATTTGCGGGCCGTATTGCGAATGGAAAGGGGATCGAACTCCGCGGCTTCGATCAGCACGTCGGTGGTCGAGGAAGTGACTTCGCTATTGGCGCCGCCCATCACGCCCCCTAACCCCACCGCACGCGTGCGATCGGCAATGACGCACATGCCGGGCTCCAATTCGTAGGTTTTGTGATTGATGGCCTCCAGCCGTTCTCCTTTGCGTGCTTCGCGCACAATGATTTCGCGGCCCTCGAGCTTTTGAAAGTCGAAGGCGTGCAGCGGCTGCCCGCATTCCATCAGCACAAAATTGGTGACATCGACCACGTTGTTAATCGGCGCAATGCCCAGCGTGTTCAAACTGCCGACCAGCCATGACGGGCTTGCTTGCACTTTTACCCCGCGGATCAACCGGGCCGTGTAACGATAACAAAGTGCTGGACACTCCAGCTTAACCGTGGTGAGACCCGCGATCCCGGTTTTGCCCTGTGGCGGCTGCGGGTTGGGAATTGACAGCGGGACGCCAAACAACACGGCCGCTTCCCGCGCAATGCCGATGTGCCCTAAACAATCGGGCCGATTGCTTGTGATTTCCACATCGATCACCAAATCGTTGCCGACGGGTTTCGTTTCCTCGTGATTCAAACCGGCCAGCATCAAGCGGCGCTCGAATTCCTCAGGCGGCATCGCCAACGGCACGTACTGCTTCAGCCAGTTCCAGGAAACGATCATGGACGTAGGATATTGGAAAAAACGCTGGTGCTTAGGAAAGGGAACAGTGTAGTCGATGGATGGGGAAGCTCAAAGCAGGATGCGAGTATTGCGATAGGATTGGCCCTCGGTTGTGATTTAGTTGGAGGACCCGATGCAGTTTTTCTCGAAGATTCGACGACAAACCGGCGGGAGTTTACTGCGCCACCGCTGTTTTGGTTCCATGCCAGGTTTTGAGCCAGCTGTGGGAAATATTGATTCTTTTCTGTTGTTATAACTCCGCGGCTAAGAAATCGGGGTCGTTGTAGCGGATTTTGCCCGAAAAATGATGTAGAGACGGTTTTGGCTCGTCGCTACAATTGCCACGCTTTTTCGACCGTGTTCTGATTTGGCTTTTCAAGTTACTTGGGCGGCAAGGATTAAGCCGTCCTGTGCTCTGGCGACTCGGTTTGTCACTTACTAACGCCCTGCGCTCGGCCGACGCCCGTCGACCTTGCCCGGTTGCTACATGGAGGTTCAGCCATGGCGTGCCAAATTTTTCAATGCTTGCTGGCTGGCGAAGGTCCTTCGACCTTGCAGCATGCGCTGGTCGGAATTGGATGTCTCCTGACGTACGATCTTTTCAGCCGTTGGCGCAAACGCCGCCGCGCGCTGCAGATCAGCGATGCCGGGGCCGCTACCGCTGAGCAAATTTTGCACGACCCGCAGCGCGAAGAACAACGCCGCGCTGCCTGAGCGGGCAGCCGGCGCCTGCACCCAAATCTTCTCCCAGAGAAGAGGGGAAATTATGCGGCCCGGGCGGGGCCATCGTACCGGCCAAACACCATGCGGCCGGCGCTGGTTTGCAGCACACTCGTGACGGCCACGCGAACCAACTGGTTCACGTGTTCGCGGGCGCCTTCCACCACCACCATCGTGCCGTCGTCCAAATAACCGATGCCTTGGCCGGCTTCTTCCCCAGGCTTCACGATCCGCACTTCGGTCGATTCACCAGGCAAATAGACGGGCTTGAGCGAATTGGACAAATCGTTGAGG
>DATJYL010000093.1 GCA_035499655.1 Pirellulales bacterium | reverse complement strand
AGCCCACGGGTTGCAACCCGTGGGCTTTAGTATCAATTGCCAATCTGCGCTTGGCTAGGGTGCGGTTACCAATTGCTTTAACGACTCTTCCAAAGATTCCAAATGGCCCCGTGCATTGCCCAACACTTCTTCTGCCAAAATTCGAGCGGCTAAATCCGTTTTCAAATCCGCCACGCATTTTTCAATGGCAGTTACGTCCTGCTTTTGATAGTCGATGAGTTCGCTAATCATATAATCGAGCGACAAATCGTGAGTGTCCGTAAACACCATCGGATATTCGCCAAAGCTGACCCGTTGTCGCCTGGAAAGCAGCAGTTCGGCAATCCGGCCCGAGTACATGCGGTAGTCTGCCACAATGTGGTTGAGCACGTGCTTTGCTTGTTCATCTCCCGAGTGCATCCAGGGCACCGCATCGGCCAAATACATCGGCAACGACCGATAAATGATCACAAACAATCGATTGAGAACAGCGCTGCTTTCAGATTGCGTCATGAATTACCGTTAATGTCTCATTGCGCTTCTAAATTCTTTGAGGTGAAGACCCGTTCACATCAAATTCGTCGCGCCGGACCACAGCCATGTATAAAACTGGTCCCAAAAGATTCCCAATATCAACACGGGCAACGTGACCATGACAATATAGGCCCCCTGCAACGAGACCAGAGAAAATCCCGTCGCCGGTCGATTTGCCGGCTCCGGATCAATGGCCATCGTCTTCATCACCCGCAAATAATAAAACAGGCTTAAAGCCGTATTCAAACCCCCAACAACCAGCAGAGTAAGCATCACCGAGCGGAAGCCGGGCACTTGCATCGCTCGCACTACAGAAGCAAACGCCACGTATTTAGCGGCGAAGCCAGCGAGCGGCGGCAAACCCACCAAACTGAATAAAATTACGCCCAGGCACACCACCACGCCCGGCGAAACCCGCACCAAGCCGCCGAAATCGCTAATTTCCTCGCTCCCAGTGGCATTCCGTAAAAAAGCCACAATGGCGAACGCGCCTAAATTCATAAACAAATAAAGCCCCACGTAAAACGGAACGGCGGCATACGCGGCTTCAGCGGCCACCGTGCTAGTTCCCGACAAGGCCACCGCCGCTGCCACCGGCATCATGATGTAACCAGCGTGCGCGATGGTGGAGTAGGCCATCAGCCGCTTGATATTTGTCTGGCCATATGCCGCCAAATTGCCAAAGGTGCATGTCATAGCGGCCATTAACGCCACCAACAGGGCAATAAAGCGCCGCACAGGAGCTAGCGGGTCTTTTCCTTCCGTAATTTGTGACTCCAAAGCAACAAAGTGAATTTTGGCCTGCGACGACAATTCATAGTCACTCGTCGAATTCGCCTGGCGGCCCACTAACTCCTCATGCTTTGTTTCTGGTACGGTATGAACCGCGGCCACTCCGCCTGGCAACGGTTGGGCCGACGATTGTTGAACGGGCAACGTCGTAAAGCCCACAGCCACTCGGACCAACAGCGCCAACGCAGCTGCTTTGGAAGCCACGCTCAAAAACGCATTCACTTCGGCGGCGGCCCCTTCAAACACATCGGGGCACCAAAAATGGAAAGGGAAAGCCGACAGCTTAAATGCCAATCCTACGCCGACCATCAACCCGCCCAGGCCCAACACGAGCCCCTGATCAGCCAGGTGTCCTTCTGATATCAGCTCGGCCAATCGTTGGGCCATGGTTGGTAAATGACAGCTCCCCAACACGCCTGCCAGAAGGCTGATGCCATACAGCATGATGCCAGCCGCACCAGCGCCATATACCGAGTATTTCAATGCCGCCTCGCTGCTGCGCGGCCGCCCTTTGAGCATCCCCGCCAGCGCATAAGACGGCACGCTGGCCATCTCCACGCCCAGGAAAACAATCACCAGATGATTGGCAGTGGCCATTAAACACATGCCGACCGTGGCACCCAACACCAAAGTGTAAAAATCGGGAGCATCTTCACGATCGGGAATGCCTGAAAGCTTGGTGAACACCACAAACAACAATGCAAAAAACAGCAATATCGAACGGAAATAAATACTGAACGAATCGTAAACCAGCATGCCCGTGAATAATTCCGTACGTTGCAAGCTGGATACCATGTCCAACTGCTTCCACGGAGCCGAAAAACACAAGCCCACCGCGGATCCAAGCAAGGCAACCCAAAAAGCATCGATCATTTCCAAGCCGCGAAACACACGCAGCAACAACATGACGACAATCGTGGCGCATAACGCCAGCTCCGGCCGAAACAGCCCCAAACTGCCGGTCGTGTCGCTCATCAGCGAATGTATTAATTCCGAAAAATTCACGATTCAATTCCCGATTTGCTGCTTTGTCCTGTTAACAGGTTGAATAACTCAACGTCGCCCTGCTTCATCCGCCAATTTCCCAGCAGAAGGCGCAGCCTCCGTGGGGGCTACGGCCGCCACGCTTGATCCGCCCGCCTCTTTAACATCTTTCGTCCAAGTCGCCAGATTTTGCGCTTGGCTGTCAATCGTGGGAGTCATGTAGTTAAACAATGCCTTTGGATAAACACCGAAGAAAATCGCCAGCGCCAACAGCGGCGCGGCAATCGCCAACTCCCGTGCCGTAATCGGATACAAATGATCGCCGTGCGGCCCTTTGTATTCCGGTCCCAGATACACGCGCTGGATGGTCCACAAAATATAGCCGGCCGTCAAAATCACCGTGGCAGCCGATACCACCGCCAGCGCGTGATTGAAATTCCACACGGAAAGAGTTACCAGCACTTCGCCGATAAACCCGCACAACCCGGGCAAACCCAACGCGGCAAAGAAAATACCAATCGCCAGGCCCGTATAAAGCGGCATCCGTTGAAACAGGCCGCCAAATTCATCCAAGTTGCGATGATGCACTCGGTCGTATACCACGCCCACCAAAAAGAACATGCCAGCGGAACTAATGCCGTGGGCAATCATTTGAAACATCGCCCCATTGATGCCCCAGGCCCAGTAGCTCGAATCGTAATTCCATCGGGCAGTAGCGCTCCACACTCCCAAGCCAAGCACCACGTAACCCATGTGGCTGACCGAGCTGTATGCCACCAGCCGCTTAAAATCCTTCTGCGCCATGGCGGCAAAAGCCCCGTACACCATGCTCACCACGCCGATGCCGCAGACAAACCACGACAAATCATAGCCGGCATCGGGGCAAATCGGATAACAAATGCGAATGATTCCGTAGCCGCCCATTTTCAATAAAATGCCAGCCAGAATCATCGAAATCGGCGTCGGCGCCTCGACATGCGCATCCGGCAACCATGTGTGCAGTGGCACAGCCGGCACTTTAATCGCAAAGCCGATGAACAACAGCAAAAACGCCCACCATTGAAGCGTTTGACCTAATACGCGATCTTCATCACGGCTAAACGGCGATTTCTCCATCTGCCCCATAACCTGCATGGCCATGATGTTAAATGTGTGCTGCGGCTCCTTGGCAAATTTGATGGTGGCGATCGCGCTATTCTGCTGCTCCGCCGGCAACCGGGCGTCCACCACGCCGGCCTCGAGCAATTGCTTGCCACTTAACAGCTTCAAATCGCTGTTGAAGTACAAAATCAAAATGGCGATCAGCATGAACACGCTGCCCAGTAGCGTGTACAAAAAGAACTTGATTGCCGCGTACTCCTTTCGCGGTCCACCCCACACGCCAATCAAAAAATACATGGGCAACAGCATCACTTCCCAGAACACATAAAACAGGAAAAAATCGAGTGCCAAAAACACGCCGATCATTCCAGTTTCCAATAGCAAAAACAAAATGCAATAGGCTTTCACGTGCTTGTCGATGTTCCAACTAGCCCCCATCGCCAACATGCAAACAAACGAGGTGAGTACGACCAAGGGAAAACTGATGCCGTCGGTTCCCATTAAGTAATAAATGTTGAACGACTTAATCCATGGCGCCGAAAACACATCTTGCATGGTCGATACGCCCAAATTGAACTGCGCCGTATCAGCACCTTCCGGACGCGGGATCGCCATCCATGCCGTCAACAAAAACACGGCCACGGTAATTCCCAGCGTGAACCAACGAATGGCCGCTTTGGTATCCTTGGGAAAAAACGCCAGCATTAGGGCGCCCAGCGCCGGCAAAAAAACAATCAAACTCAGCGGCAATATATAAGGATTATTCATAGAACATCCGCTTGCGGTTTAGCCGCGGCCCCAGGCCGAGCTCAACCCGCCCAGGTGCTTCGGAAAAAGGTAATCAAAATAAAAAGCCCCACGGTCCCCACCACAATTAACATCACGTATTGCCGCAACCGGCCCGTTTGCATACGCCGCATCGATAAGCCAGTCGAATGGATCGCGCGCGCCACGCCGTTGACAAGCCCATCCACAAACCAGCGGTCGATCGTGTCATCAATCGTTGAAACTCCGCGCACTGCCAGCGCACACCCGTCGATGAACCGATCAATCACTCGCTTATCGAAGTCGGCAATCCGACGTGAAACAAACAGCACCGGCTGCACAAAAATGACGTTGTACAATTCGTCAAAATACCATTTGTGCCACAGGAAGCCGTACAGTCGACTGAATTGGTTTTTCACCTCTTCCGGGTTCAGCAGCCGCCACGCGTAAAAAACCGTGGCCAACAGGAAGCCCGCCAGTGCTGTCGAAAAGGCGATAATCGAAGCCGGCACGTGAATCGCCATGTCTTCATGGCTTAAATGTTCGTTGGGATGTTCCAGGCTAGGCCAAAAAATCGCGCCCTTCGTGGTTTCTAGCGTCCCTGCCGGACGCGCTTGTTCCAACAGGTTCGTAAGCCCCCAGACCGGCCAGCCGATGCCGAAGGCAAACACCGCCAATACCACTAGCGGCATCCACATCACCTTCGGCGACTCGTGGGCATGTTCATAGACGTGATGGTCCTGCGGCTTGCCGATAAACGTCATGTACCATAATCGGAACATGTAAAACGCTGTGATCGAAGCCCCGCCCGCCGCCGCAATAAATAAAATGCGATGCACCGGATTGTGATTTGTGAACGACAGAGTTTGCGCAATGATCGAATCTTTCGAATAGTAACCGCTGAATCCGGCCACAAACGGAATGCCCGTGCCGATGATCGCCAAACAGCCCACCAGCATGGTGTAGCCGGTGTAAGGCATCTTCCGTAACAAGCCGCCCATCTTTCGCATGTCATTCGTATGGCAAGCGTGAATGACTGAGCCGGAACACATAAATAGCAGGCTCTTAAAAAAGGCATGTGTGAATAGATGAAACAAACCCGCGATCCAACCCCCCACGCCCAGCGACAACATCATGTAACCAAG
>DATJYL010000092.1 GCA_035499655.1 Pirellulales bacterium | reverse complement strand
GCACGTCGGATATGTGGGCGCATACGGGAATACTTGGACGAGCACTCCCGCACTTGATCAACTGGCTGCGGATTCGTTTGTGTTGGATCGTGCAATCATCGATTCACCACAATTGGACGTAATTTATCGATCACTGTGGTTGGGGCTGCATGCGCTCTGTCCGAACAATCGTGAATCGCAGCGAGAGCACTTGGCGACCTTGTTGTCACGCGCTGGCTGGCAGACGGCGCTACTGGCCGATGCAAAGGAAGTTACCGAACTTCCATCAGCCGCTGCCTTTGCGGAACGCATGTTGATGCATTCGATCACTGGCAAAATAGGGTCGGCAAGCATAGGCTCCTGTAACTTTCACAGCGACACAAACAAAATCCTGATTTCGGACAATCACAAGGTGGCTGTAAGTGTGGAAGAAACCGATGCGGCAGCAATTTTTGCCGCCGCAGGCAACTGGCTGGAAGCAGCACGCCAGGAACCATTTTTTCTGTGGATCCATACGGGAACATTAGGACGCGTATGGGACGCGCCGCTGGAGTTTCGTCAGATGTTCGCAGACGAAGACGATCCGCCCCTGGGCAATTGGGCCAATGTTCCTAATCGTGTTTTGCCCCCGCGATTTGATCCGGATGAATTGCTGGCGGCCACGCATGCTTATGCAGGACAGGTATCGCTAATCGACCAATTCATTGGCTCGCTGCTGGAGGTAATCGAGAACACTGGACATGCCGGCAATACGATTTTCATTTGCTTCTCGCTGCGAGGATTTCCTTTGGGCGAACATGATCGAGTGGGCCCATGCGATGAGTCATTGTACTCAGAATTGACTCATGTACCGTGGTTCATTCGGATCCCGGTTGGCACAGGCAGTCCGGGCCACTTGCCACAACTTGTTCAGCCGGCAGATCTACCAGCCACAATCCTTGATTACTGCGGATTAAATCATTCGTTGCCGATGGATAACCGTGTACTCTCGAGCGGCGCCGCTACCGAAATTGGCTTTGGACGCTCGCTTTTGCCGCTTTCTGGCGGCAAACATTTGGCAACCTTCGATCGAGCCTGCGTTGTCGCTCCGCCAAATCAAAGAGTATTTATCACCCCTTTTTGGTCGCTTCGTCTTTCAAATTGCGTGGGCGCTGATCCAGAGCACGCTTCTGAAGAAGATGCAACCGCACAACTCTCGCATCGATCCGAGCTCTTTGTTAAACCTGACGATTGGCTTGAAGTGAATGAAGTTTCCGACCGCTGCCCAGAAATTAAGGAAAAAATGGAAGCCGCTATGACCCAATTCACACTGGCTTGCCAGTCCGGCTCGCCAGCTATGCTAGCAAAACTTCCGGACGAAATAACTGCTGACTTTTAGGGCATGGGGACAAAACGCCGGGAACTGTCCAATTTTCGTAGTCTTCGCAGCAAAATGGGACTATCGTCCTAGCCGAGGCGCTTTTGTCCCCAGACCCTTAGTAGCTATCGCCAAGTTCCCGCAATTGCCACCTCGGCCATAGACTGAATTCTGCACTTCATAAAAGTTTTTGCTGTATGTCACAGGTGGAAAAAAAGGAATTGGTTTGTCCGGAAAACTGCCGCTAGCACTTGGCGCAAGTGCTTGATCCGGCCTGGGTTTGAGAACACTTATCCCTTATAATCCGCCTCCTTTTTTCCGGAAACCATTCCGGGAATGTTTTCACGGGACAAATCGACCCACCTGGGCTCCCCATGGTCGGACAAGGAAGTCCGAGCATCGACAGTGAACTTGCACGGCGACAAGTCGTTGCCTGTGCAGAGCGCCGATTCCGCGCGCCAAACCCCGACTTAAGATGCTGGTTTCGTTGCGCCATCGGAATCTTAGTTTTTTGTTGGCAAGTTGCGTCCGCCTTGGCGGATCCAACGGTACAGTTGCGAATTGAATGGGGGCACAGCGTCGACCGACCCCGGCAGTGGCAAGGCGAAATTTCGATCGACCAGGGAACGCTCTCGCAGGTTCGACCCTTGGGCATCGAAGCTGACGAGCCCGGTTCAATCTGGTCGGAGGGCAATCACGTAGAAATTCATGAGCGCAGCTTGCGGTCGTACGATGGTCTTGATGTATTGGTGACCGCGCCCCTGAATGCCACGTTGAAACTTCAATTTAGCGACTCGCTGGAACCGGGCTCGGTTCCTGTCGTCACCGAAACGTCGCTTTCGGATTTAGTTAGCAAGCCGCTGAATCGAGAACTCGATAAATCGGGAAATCGATTACTGGTTCGCCGTGCGCCAGGAGATATGCTGCGAGTTAAATTGCTGCAAGATCATCTGGTTTTCTCACCTGGGGATACGTTGCGGCTTGACGTCGAACCGAAGTTGCTGCCTTGTGCCGCGGGGACCGCCGTCGAGCTGCGGGCGCAACTGTTGTCGGCCGGAGGAACAACCGAGTTAGGCAGCCAGGAACAAGGCGTCAAAACCACGGCGGAAGAAACAGTTCCCGTCAGCATTCATTGGGAATTCAAAGTACCACCTAATGAAGGTGTCTACGATGTGGTTATCGAGGCGTTCGAACCTCCTGCGTTGCGGTGGACCAAGCCCAAACCGATCGCGGAACGGCATGTGCAATTTATAGTGGTTAAAGATCGGTCATTGCCAGCTCCGCCCGACGTGAATGCTGCTTGGACCCCGATCATGGAAATCGACCCAGCCAACCCACATTGGTACGAGCGATTTGTCTCATCTTCAATTTTACCCAGCTTGGGTCAAGCAAATTTCGGCAACGTGGCTTTACAGCCATGGCAAAAGGCACTGGGTTCGGGCGTGCTGATACCCCCGAACGGCAATTCGGGGGAAGTTCATTGGCAGGCCTATCCTTTGACAATCAACCGACCCGGTGCGCCCCACATTTTAGAAGTGGAATACCCGAGCGATGTTCCACAAACATTGGGAATCAGCATTGTCGAACCAAACGCCGCCGGGGCCGTTTTGCCGATCGGATTGGATTCGGGAGTATACCTTGTCGACGAATCCATTCCGGCGCCAGCAAAGTGGCAACGGCACCGGTTGATCTTCTGGCCACGCACGAAAAACCCGATTGTGCTGTTGAGCAATCGCCGCGAAGATCTTCCGGCTGTTTTTGGAAAAATCCGTGTATTGGCTGGGCCAGGCAGGTTACCTCGTGCTCCTTTCGTAGACGTAACGCTGCCAGAACGTCTGCTGGGTGGTTACCTAGCGCGACCGTTGATCGCGGAGAGCTTTGGCGCACCAGAATCGCTCGATGTCGCCAGTGGCCGGAGTCTCGGTGACTGGCAAACCTTCTATGATGGCGCGGTTCGACTGGCAGAATATATGAACTATATCGGCTTAGGCGGGCAAATGCTTACGGTGATGGCGGAAGGCAGTACGATTTACCCCAGCACTCTTATCGAGCCAACAACCCGATTTGACAAGGGGGCATTTTTTGAAACGGCGCAAGACCCGGCTCGAAAGGACGCCCTGGAATTAATCTTCCGTATTTTTGACCGCGAGGGGCTAAAATTGATCCCCAATCTGCAATTTGCGGCGCCTTTACCAGAATTGGAAAACCGATTGCGGGGTGGTGGGACCGACGCCGTGGGAATTCAACTCATTGGTTCCGAGGGAGAAATCTATACCGAAAAGTTCCCTCCATCTGACAAACCCGCACTGCGCCGCGGAATAGCCCCCTATTACAATCCTTTGAACGAGCACGTACAGGAAGCGATGCTCGCCGTGGTGCGCGAATTGGTGCAACGTTACAACCAACATCCCTCGTTCGCGGGCCTGGCAATCGAACTTTCCGCCGATAGCTACACGCAAATGCCTGGCGAAATGTGGGGGCTCGATGACAACACCATCGCCTGCTTCCAGCGCGATACCGGCATACAGGTGCCAGCTGCCGGCGACACACGTTTCTCCCAACGTGCGGAATTCTTTGCCCGGCCGGAGCGCAACGATGTCGTAAATCCGAAGCGTGAAGCCTGGCTAAAATGGCGGGCTGCAAAATTAGCCGACTTCTATATGCGATTGCAAAAAGAGCTTACGTCAGTTCGCCCGGATGGCATGTTCTATTTGACCGCCACAAATTTGTTTGACGCTCCGGAATCTCAACGCTTGCTAAGGCCTTCACTGCCTGCCAAAGCGTCCATGGATCAAGTGCTGTTGAGTTTGGGAATTCGAGCCGACTTACTTCGCGATCAGCGCGGCCTGGTGCTGTTGCGTCCAGATCGCTTGGAACCCCCAGGATCGCTGGCCACACAAGGCGTTGATTTGGAATTGAATCGAACAAATGATCTTGATGAGCAATTTCGTGGTATGACGACATCCGGCGCGCTGTTTTTGCACAAACCGCAACAGGCGCGATTATCGTCGTTCGATGCCAAAAGCCCGTTTGGAAAAGATAAAACTTGCGCCGAAGATTTGTACGCGGAACTCTCGCCGGCTGATCGTCGCAATCGCCAACGATTCGTGCACGCCCTGGCGACGTCTGACGTCGATTTCATTTTTGACGGCGGATGGTTGATGCCTTTGGGACAGGAAGATTCGCTCACTGATCTCTTTGCAGCTTTTCGTCGCTTGCCGGTAGGGAAATTTGAAACATTTACGCAATCCTCCCAGCCAGTGACCATCCGGACTCTGGCTCGAGACAACAGTACTTACGCTTACGTGTTAAACGATTCCGAATGGCCGGTCACCGTCCGCCTGGGGCTCGACATCCCGCCAGGTTGCCGCATTGAGGAGCTGAGCGGGCAGCGCCGCTTACCAACCCTGTCGGGCAACAATTGGACGCTCATGATGGAACCTTTCGATCTTATCGCCGTGCGATTTTTGGCGCCCGACGTACATGTTAGGGACGCCCAAATCACATTGGACGACAGCCACTTAAAGCCCTGGCTCGACAACCAAGTGCATGAACTATTAGAGCGGAAAGCAATGCTGGTGAACCAACCGGCACTGCAAGTATTGGCAAATCCCAGCTTTGAATTGCCCGCCAAGGCTGGGCAAATTCCCGGCTGGTCGCTCGTAAATCCCAGTGGAGGCAGCCTAATCCTGGATCCCGAGGGTCCCCCAATGCAAGGCAAGCCGCTTGGAAAGCAAGCCGCACGGTTGGAATCGGATGGCCGGGGCATTGCGCTTCATAGCGATACATTTTCCCCTCCGGCAACGGGGCGGTTAAGCATTTCGGTATGGCTGCGGATTGAAGATCCCCGCCAACAACCCAATTTGTGGTTAGCACTGGAAGGAACTTTGGACGGCAGGCTTTACTATCGGTCCGCAACAGTTGGACGCGAGTCTAATCCCATCTGTGCTCACGGTGAACAATGGTCACGCTTCCAATTACAAATCGACGATTTGCCGGCAACTGGGCTGGATAAACTTCGAGTTAGATTTGACTTAGTAGGTCCAGGACGCGTTTGGATCGACGATGTCCAATTGTTTGACCTGGCATTCACCGATACCGAGCTTGGTCAACTCGGCAAAATCGTGGCCTTGGCTGATTTCCAACTCCAATCGGGAAAGTTGGCCGAATGTATGCACGAATTGGACGGCTACTGGCCACGATTTCTGTCCACTTATGTCACCGTGCCGCCACCTCCGCTTGCCAATCAACAGCAACTTGGTAATACGCAGCCACAGCCACCGACAGAAAAACCGGCAAGCAGAACCAGCGGGTCTAGTTGGTGGCCGCCTTTCCACTAAGCTTGCAAAATTTAATTGGTGAACGCTAGCAAGTTGCAGATCGGCAAATTGAACCAGCTATCTTCTCCCCGAGAAGGATGCCCCATGCCCAGTACGACAATCGTGGTTCCGTGTCACAACGAAGCCCAGCGACTCCAGATCGAACAATTTCGAAGGTTCGCCAACAGCCACACCGAAGTACGGTTCCTGTTCGTCAATGACGGCAGCACCGATGTTACGTTGTCATTGTTGCAACAACTGGCTGCGCTGGACCCGCTGCACTTTGAAGTTTTGGATCTGGCTCAGAATGGTGGGAAGGCCGAAGCAGTACGCCAAGGTGTGTTGCAGGCAGCGCAAAAGCAACCAGACTACATCGGATATTGGGACGCAGATTTAGCCACCCCGTTGCTGGCCATTCCTGATTTTATCCGCGTGCAGCAGCGCCGGCCGGAAATCGCCCTGGTAATGGGGACCAGAATACCATTGTTGGGACACGCCATCCGCCGTCAGCCGCTGCGCCGATGGCTGGGTCGAGTATTTGCAAGAGTAACATCGGTTGCGTTAGGAGTTCGATTTTACGACACGCAGTGTGGCGCCAAGCTGTTTCGAACTACATCGGAAATATTGGCCGCATTTTCGCAACCGTTCGATTCACGTTGGATTTTCGATGTGGAGTTATTGGCCCGTCTGATTCGAATGCGGCTTGGCGCCATGCAACCTTGCCTGCCTGAAATCGTTTATGAAATGCCGCTCGATGATTGGGAAGATGTAACGGGCTCAAAGTTGAAGCGGGGAGATTTTTTCAAGGCCGTGTCAGAGCTGGGCGCCATTTGGTGGCGTTATTTGCGGCCCGCTGCTCCCCAATTTATTGGGGCGCCGGTGGCAGCCGAAACTGCGTCCCAACAACCCGTCGCAAAATCCCGCCGTGCAGCCTAGAACTGCATCACTTCGTCTGGCCCTCGTCGCGCTGAGCCACGGTTGTTTTCCGTCCCAACACCAGCACTTCTCCCAGGCGCGGGAATTCCGCGCACTTAGCGACAATGACCACGTCCGCTGGCAATTGTGCCGCCAGCCGAACATATTGTTCGTCCGTCGTGACTACAAACGTATCGGTTGCTTGCTCTAGAAATTCAATCAAGCGTTGTGGAGTTTTGCAGGCCTCCACGCGCCCATCCATGTAGTATACCAAGCTCGGACGAAAGTAACCAAATTGCGCTACTTGCGGAACACCAACCGAATGATGCCGAATAGCCTCGGCCACCGTTGGCGACGGCTGGTGTCGATCTATGCGCACCGCTATGGAGGCAAACATCGCAATGCAAAACGCCAGAGCGGTGGTCGCCAGCCCAATCATCGCTGCCTGTCCACGCCGTACTTCCGCAAAGAAAATTCCGGTAATGCCCCCGATCAAAAGAATGATTCCCAGCCAGCCAACCAGCGATATATCGCCTGCTAGCTCAGCCGAGATCCCAAGCTGCTCCAAAAGCGACCGGCCCTGAATCGTTCCCTTGGCAATCAGCGGCATGGAAATCGCCATAACGCAGCCCACCAACCCCAGCGAGCCGAACGACAATCTGAGCCACCACCTGTGTACCGTGGCTGGCTGCGTGAGCCAGCGGTCGATGAAGCACGCCGTTGCAAGTGCCAACGCGGGATAAGCCGGCAGAACATAATTAGGCAATTTTGTGGCAGCAACCGAAAAAAATCCCACATATACCATAATCCAGCACACTAATAATTTGCCTCCACGCTGCCACGAATCGACGCCACAGCACCGCCGTGTCAAGTCAACAACGGTCGGAATGCCAAATACTGACCAAGGGAAGAACCCGATTAAAATCGCAGCCACGTAATACCAAGCCCCGCCGCTGTGATTGTCCATCGCCCCTACAAACCGTCCGTAATTCTGAGTACCGATAAACTCCCGTAGAAAATCGCCTCCCGTGCGCCATCCAACCAATCCAAACCAAGGTCCGGCGACAACCGTCACTGCGGCTAAAGCGGTAAATGGCCTCATGCTCCAAACAACACGCAAGATGCGTCCCGGGGCTAAGCGTTGCAAAAACAACAACACCGTGGCAGTCCATGTTTTACCACTGGAGGATCGATCCGTCGGATCTCGCATCAGCAGATATAACCCCACGGTTGCCCCAGGAAGCAACATGCCAATGGGCCCCTTCACAAGCACCGCCAAACCCATCACGGCATACATTGTGGCGCACATCCGCCACGGTAGCGGAGTAAGGTTGTCATTAGCTACAGTGCCACCTGCGACATCTTCCCAATTCTCCTGCCGCACAAATACATACAGAGCCAGCGTTGCAAAAAACACTAAAAAACAATCCGGGGTTGCAGCCCGGGCCACAATCTCAAACATCAGGGTCGTCGTCATTGCCAAACCTGCCCACAACCCGACTTGAGCATTGAACATCCGCCGACCAAGCCGGTAAACCAAAAGTGCCGTGAGTACGCCAAACACCGCCGACCAAAATCGCGCGGCAAACTCATTCACTCCAAATAACATAAAGCCCAGCCGCATCATCCAGTACATCAATGGTGGCTTGTGGGCGAACAACTCACCGTTGAAATACGGTACCACCCACTCGTTGCGTTGGTGCATTTCTACAGCGGTGCGGGCAAAAAAGGCTTCGTCCTGATCCCACAGTCGCGTCGCGCCCAAATTTGCAAACAGTGCCACCACGGCGACGCCGGTGATCCATAATTGATGCCGCACAGTCTGTCGCATGGCGATTCCTTTCGCAGAAACGGTTGCCTAACGATTTGGCGAGAATCAGGCGAATCCAGTTGAACAAGACCACTTAATGCCGCGGATAGAGAGATGCGGGACTGTAGGCTATCTTGAAATGAGGGTCAAGTCATTTGCACGGCAAGATTTATGACGATATTCTCCGGGAACGCCTACCGGTATGGGTCAACAGTTTTTCCACAACTCCCGGCTTACCAGCGGCTTCGATCGGCAGAAATGCATTTCACAATTGCTAAGTTTTCCGCACCTCCTCCCCAACGATGCTATCACCGTTTAGAATAATCGCACGTTGGGGAGTTCGGAGGGCCGACTTAGAAGGATCTTTGACATGGGTCGCCAGAAACCTGTTCACGAAATCCAATTGGGAGCGGTGCGAGCCACGATCTGGGAAGAATCACACTTTGAAAGCCTTAAATATTCCGTGAGCATCTCACGAGTGGGGCGCCGCGGTGAACGGGGAACTCGTTCTGATCGGTTTGACGCCGACGATTTGCCCCTCGTTGCCGAAATTGTCGACTTGGCTCATCTGTGGATTTGCGAACAGGCAGAATTGATTGCCTGAAATGCGTCTGCACTCTTGCCCTGCCGATTTCTTCTTTATGGCAGGTCGAGCCGTTTACCAAAAGTAGTTTTGCCGTCACCAGGTCGATAAAAGTCATTGATTTCGCTTACCGGCTGGAAGCCACAGTGGAGGTAGAATGAGCGTGTGGCATGGTAGGCTGCCGTTGAGGAAGTTTCCGCCAGCAACCAGCGACCGCCATCCGCCAGTATGGCGCGCTCAATTTGGGTAAGCAATCGTTTCCCGATGCCTTGGCCTTGCACTTTAGGCGCTACGGCAATCCAATACAAGTCGTAGGTAGCATCGGTCATGGGAACCCGGCCGTGGCACGACCATCCGACAGCACAACCCTGCGACTCTGCAACGAAAACATGATAGCCGCTCAATTGGCTATCCTGAAGCGCGGCACGCAGAACTTCGTCTGCAATGGTGATCTCCTCCGGCCGGAAAATGCCACACGAGCGAGTGATTTCAACCAGCACCGGCCGATCTTCTGGAAGTATTCCTCGTATTTTCAAGTCAGCCGGTCTCTTTTTTGGCAGCAGATCTACAGGAGATGTATGGATGGCTCCAGTTTCTTCCATCTTCCATACGCCGCACATGATCCTTGCCCTCACCATTGCCGCTTCTAGCAGCCGCCCAGCAAAATCTTCGTAGTCAATCTCCGCCACCCGGAGCATTCGTGCTAATCCAGCATCAGGACCCACATCCGGATTGGCATTCACCTCCAACACGTACACCTTCCCTCGACCGTCGACACGCAAATCTATCCTGGCATAATCTCGGCATCTTGTAAGTCGATAAGCGGCGATCGCCGCTTCTTTCAACCGTTGCGCCATCTCCGGTTCAATATTCGCCGGACAGCAAACCGGCGTCAACAAATCCTCTTTTGAACCTGGAGTCCATTTAGCGACATAAGTAACGATTGGGTATGGCAATTCGCGGCCAGGACGAAATTCAATTTCCGCAATCGGCAACACCTGCAAAACGGGAAGCTCAATGATGCCCACGGTAAACTCCCGACCCGCAATGTAGCGTTCGATCAATGCGGTGCCGTAGTGTTGATGGATCCTGGCCACTTGCGGCGCCAATAAAGGCCAATCATCAACTACGCTTTCCGCCTCAATGCCCAAGCTGGCGTCTTCCTGGGCCGGTTTTACCATCAGCGGTCCCTCACCCAGCCATTGCTTCAGTTCTGATACCGGCAGCGTTTGACCGCATAGTACTTCGACAAAATCCGGCGTCACCACACCTGCCCCCAATAGAGTTCGCTTCATGAGCGATTTGTCGCGCGTCAAGGCTAAGCATTCAGGCGGGGAACCCGTATACGGCACATTCAATAGTTCCAAAATCGCAGCCACGTAAGATTCACCGGCTGAACAACCGGCAAAACTTTCGCACAAATTGACAATTACATCGGGACGCGTCTCTTCCAATTGGGTGGCCAGTGACGTCGCAGAATCGCCCGCGGCATGCTTGCTCACTCGGTGTCCTAAACTGCGCATTGCCAACCCCAACGCAGCGACCGATTCCAAAACACCGGCTTCTGAGGCAAAATCAGGATGCTCCGGTCCAAGCAACGGAGGGTTATACAGCAACACAGCGTGGAGCGATCGAGTCACAAGATGAAACCCATCGATTTACGTGGCGTTCAATACGCCGGCGGCAAGACTCGACGACTGGCCATTGTTGCCGCTTCGAAAATCACGTTCAGATCGGTTCCGAGCCAAAGCGGCATCCAGAATCCGGGCGATCAACTCACGATATCCAATTCCCATGCCTTCGGCTAGCAGCACCAGGTCGCCCGAGCCTGGCGCCAGCCCAGGCAGCGGATTGGCCTCCAAAAAATACGGGATTCCATCAGCAACGCGAAAATCGAGTCGAGCAACGTCGCGGCATCCCAACGCACGAAATGCCGTGAGGGCGGAGGCCCGGACAGCTTCCTTGCTCACTGGGCTTAACTGCGCCGGAATCTCGTATTGAACTTGTCGTCGCCAATCGCGCTTCACATCCAGTCCGTAGACAAATCGATCTCGGCTAACCATCGGCACGACTCGCATGATACCCATTACTTCCGGAGGAGAATTACCAATAACCCCGACGGTTAGCTCGTCTCCGTCAATGAACTGCTCGATCAGGACCGGCTGGCAATAGTCTGCGCGGCACTGAGCCACTACTTCTTGCAACATTGCGTGATCGTCCACAACACTTTTGTTGTTGATGCCTTTGCTGGAACCTTCAAAAGCAGGTTTAACAATAACCGGCAACGCTAGTGCGGCGAGCTGAGCAGAGTATTCGTACGGCCAGTGATCGACAAGCACTCCCGCCGGCACCGTTACACCAGCCTCGTGCACCAACCGCTTCGCACAAATTTTATCGAGCGTTGCAGCCAGTGTGAGCGGATCGGAACCCGTGTACGGAACATCAAACATTTCCAACACCGCTGGCGCCCACGCTTCTCGTGAACGGCTAAGGCCTCGCCCTTCTGCAATATTGAATACGAACTCGGGACGTTCTTCGACAAGCAAACGACGAACCAGCGATACGCCATCGCCCAACAGCTCCACGCTGTGCCCCATCCATTTCAGAGCATCGGCAATGGCCTCAATCGTTTCAGGAGAATCGAATTCTTCCTCCGCGTCGTCACGTACTTGAGTTGACAATGGAACTGAGCCATTTACTTCGCCAATCGAGCCGGCAGTATTTCCTGTGATAGGCCTAACCGAATCGCGAGCAGTATACGTCAAACCAATTCTCACAGTTGCGTGCTCCGGGAAACGTTAGCACCTACGATAATCGGCTCGGTCGAGGTGACTTCCGCTTTGACATGCTCCAGGGCCTTCTTCCGTCGTCGTGCATGCCGAGGCGTGTTGGACGGCGTCAAAGGTTTGCCATCTCCACTCAGTACCGCGCTGACGCCTTGTAATGGCATCGGCGCCTCTTTTGTCGATTTATCCTCCGGCTCGTAGCGGAAAATCACTCCTTCGTAGTTACGTAGCACCACAGCTTTTTCGGATGCGGAAATCAGGTAATTTGGCATCACCGGAATTTTACCTGCCCCGTGCAAGCCGTCGACCACATAAGTAGGCACCCCCAGGCCGGAAAGATGGCCCCGCAAGCCCTCGATAATCTCTACCCCTTTCCATACCGATGTGCGAAAATGCCCGGCCCCGGTCACCGGATCGCAATGGAACAAATAGTAGGGCCGTACCTTGATCCTCAACAATTCACGCACAAGGTTGCGCATGACATTTATTGAATCGTTCACTCCTTTCAAAAGCACCGAATGATTGTTCACCGGCATGCCGGCTTGCACTAATGCCTGACAAGCTTGGGCTGCTTCCTGAGTGACCTCCCGTGGATGATTAAAGTGCGTTTGAATCCATACTTTTTCCGCTCTTGCAAGCAGATCGACTAACTCCTGATCAAACAGCCGCTGCGGAAGCGTTACCGGCACGCGTGTGCCCACTCGAATCATATCGATATGATCAATGGCTGCCAACTGGCTGATAAACCAACCCAGCTTGGCCATGGGCAGTGTCAGCGGGTCGCCACCGGAAAGAATCACGTCGCGAATCGCGGAATTTTCACGAATGTACTGAATCATTCGCAGTTCGTCGTGACTGGGTGCATCCCAGCCATCGCGGTCCATAGTGATTCGTTTGCGCGTGCAGAAGCGGCAGTACATGCTGCACACCGGCGTGGCAATTAGCAGTGCGCGATCGGGATAACGATGCGTGACGCCGGGAACAGGAGAGTCGTTCTCCTCTTCCAGCGGGTCGTCCTGTTCAATTCCAGAATGATTGTGCGCTTCCAATGAGGAGGGCACGGATTGCAGGCGGATAGGATCGCACGGATCGGCTGGATCAATCAGCGAAAAATAATACGGCGGAATGGCCATCCGGTACTTTCCTTCGAGCCGTTCCAGCGCGGCTGATTCATCCGGGCCAAGCGGCAATAATTCCGCCAGTTGGGCCGTCGTACGAATGGCGTGCTGTCGCTGCCAACGCCAATCTTGCCAAAGCTGTTCCGGAATGTTGGCCCAGTGGGCATGCCGCATTCCCGGAAGTTCTTTCCCCGTAGCGGGGACCTCCCCGGTCTCACTAGCAAACGCTTGTTCGCTGGAAAAGACCATGTATGAACCTTCGTTCTGTTCGTTCATTGTGGTGGCGATTTCCTCCGCATAATGAACAATTGCCCTGATGCCGCCAACATCACAACAACCGATGGCCGTCGCGCGCTTTGTACCATGCACCTCTAAATCGAGCAAGTGGACAGCAGCAAACTTGCAGCAGATCGATCATCCTCCCAGTCAAGTCAAATTGCAAAAGCGTACACTTGCGGTTTCGGACCATGGGATACATCATGAAAGACCAAATAGGGTTCGGGCGTTTTTTGAGGTTTGCTCGCAAAACTCCTCAAAACTAACTCCTCGCACCCCTGCCAATGCTTGGGCAGTGTGAATCAAATTGGCCGGCTCATTCCGTTTTCCCCGTAGCGGATGCGGTGCTAAATAGGGACTGTCCGTTTCCACCAAAACACGGTCCGCAGGCACCGCGCCGGCCACATTTCGCAAATCTGCCGATTTTTTAAAGGTCACCATCCCGGCAAAACTGATGCATAGACCCATTTCCACGCATTCGCCCGCAGTGGCGGCATTTCCGGTAAACGAATGCATGACCCCGCGAAGCACACCTCGCCGATGGGCCTCGCGCAGCATCGCCAAAACATCAGCATCGCTCTCCCGTGTATGGACCACAAATGGCAAATTACGTTCCTTAGCCAATCGCAAATGGCGATCGAAGTAATCCTGTTGCAAATCAAACGGCGTATAATCCCAATACCGGTCCAACCCTGTCTCACCAATGGCCACCACCTTGGGCGAGGCCGCCAGCTCGGCCACACGCTCCCAATCTCCTGGCTTGGCTTGAGCGCAATAATTGGGTTGGATGCCTACGGCCGCATACACCGCCGGAAATTCTGCCGCCAAGCGAACTACCACCTCGCTCGAATCGGCTGTTACCCCAATCGCCACGATCCGTTCAATCCCCGCAGCCACCGCACGGGCGATTACCTCGGCCCGGTCGCTGTCAAACTCCTCCTGATCCAAATGGGCATGAGTATCGATGAGATGCATACTGTCTATTCTCGCCATCGATCGGCATCAAAAAAAGCCCACGGGTTGCAACCCGTGGGCT
>DATJYL010000091.1 GCA_035499655.1 Pirellulales bacterium | reverse complement strand
ATCCATTATGAAATCGCTGTTTGACGACGGAGTGCTTTGGGCAGCGAACTTGGCGCTGGCGCCGAGTAACCATCGATGCGTTTCGAAACTGGTCTCGCCCGATTTCAAGCTAGGCGCGTACTTTCGTACAGCGTTGGAGTGATAAGCTGTGCGCAATTCCTGGCAAACCGCTGCTTCTTTGGCATCCTGCTTTCCATCCGGATTGTTGTAATAATTGAGCAGGCTCTCCATGGTTTTCGGATCATGGGCGGCCGTGTTATCCACAAAAATCAATGCCGATGTCACGGGTGTTGCGGAACCATCAATGCGGTACTCAAATTTGATTTCGTTCCCATACTGGTTCTCTCCGACCTTTTCTCCGGGAGCCGTTCGAGGCCAGAAGACGCGACCCACGGTTGGTGCAGGCGGCGAGCCATCGCTGCAGGGCGGAGTATGAGGATCAACACTCGTCGGCAAATGGATTAGCTCATCCGGGTGTTCATCCGGATCCATAATGTCGGGCGTGATTACGGTCAACATCTCGACGCTCGCCGCAGGAAATTGCCTTCCGGAATAAGGCTGGCCAAGCGCCGGGTAAGGCTTAACCGGTCGCTTGCAGCAGATCATATTCCGTTTGATTAAGTAGGCTGTGGGATCGATGAGATCGGAATTGCCGCGCGCCGGCAAAACCTGGCGCTCACAGAGCTTGATCAACGCCACCCGGTGGCCAAGCGGAAATAGAAAGCCTTTATAAGAAACTTGGACGAACGCATCGCGGCCATAGCTAGCCCGATGCGTATATCCCTCGACATTTAAAGCTTCTTGATAGAATTGGACGAATCCTACTTTATCACTAACGTAGGGAGCCGGGGGTTCGCCTTGCCACAGCGAACGCAAATTGGCCTTCAGCGATGAAAGCGTCAAATCGTACTCTTGAAACGGTCGAGGAACCAAAATGCCTTCTTGAGGAACTGATACTGTCACGGTGCCGGTACCGTCTGGCTTTGTGACTTGGTAATCATCAGTGTCTTTGGATACAAAAGCGTAATCGTCTGCGTCAGCGGGCCGAAACACCATTCCCTTGGGATCGTCGATAAACTGTTGTTTCGGATCTGCCGTCGTCGATGATGTCGGATTGGGCGGCCCGTTTTGATCTACTTTCAATCGGCGCAGAGATGGCAGCGCAAATCCGCTGGTCAGCACCAATAATTCCGATCGGTCGCGCGCGGTCAGCGTCGAATAGAATGGAACAAAGTCATTATCCTTGCACCCACCTTGCGCCATGAAATTGAGCTTCGCATCGCGAGCATGGATCACTCTTACACAGGCGTTTGCAGCTTCGCTCGGATTGCTCGCTCGGCGCGAATCCAGTCTCGCGGCCCATAGTGGAACGCGGCTGGATGCTACTGGAGCGATTCGCGGCGTGTTGAACCTTCCCAGCGCGTCAGGTGAGGTAATCAAACCCGAAACAGCTTCAATCTGCGTGATAAACTTAAAATCTTTAGCATGCTCCTTCACTCCCAGTTCCAGCATCGCCTCGCGCCAAAGTACCTGGGCGTCTGTCCGCGAAACATCCTTGCGAAGGCCGACCGCTTCAATCTGAGTTTGTGTATCAGAATCAGGTGGCAACGCCCGGCGGTGCACTGCCAGAGCTAGATCGTTCCAGTCCGTCAAATTTTCGATCGTTAAGTCGAACACCTGGCGATGAGGGTCGTGACAATCGCCCATGCCTTGCATCGCGATCCTGGTGTTCCCGGAGATTAGCGTGTGTGCAAGCTCTTGAGGAGGTTTCTCGAAGACCTCTTCCTCGACATGCTGCGGAGGAAATACCGCAACTAATGTTGGGCAATTGCAAATCGCCTGAAACTTTGCTGGGATGCGACGATCCAGAGATGTAACGCCCGAGCCCGATTTAATCCAATAAGACTTAAATTCAAATACGAGATCGAACAAGTCGGCACTCCGCTTGACGCTCATCTGCGCGTTTTCAAGCGAAGCGTAGAATTTACAGCGATTTCCTAAACGAATAATCGGCAACATTGGCCTGCCAAACGGTCCGCAGGTTTTTTCCATGTCGGAGGGTAGTTCGTTGAAGTCCGATTCCTGGTAATTCGGCTCAGCCGTTCCCTCTCCAATCAAAATAGTCGCGTCAATCCCTGGATAATCGATCGTCCCTGGATAATCGACCATGGCCAGCGATGCGCCCGCTGCAGGAAGATGTGCGCGTAGCAGCCGAATGGGAATTCTGATGCCGTGCATGTTGGCGCCGCATTCAATCCGAACAATAGATTCACCGTTCGAGTCTGGCGGCTCGTCTCGCCGACCATCAATCAAAAACGCCATGCTATCCAGTTCAAAAAATGCTCCGAGCGGCCGCTTATCAATTGATACATTATTCGCCTCATTTTTCGGTGACTCGGCTTCCTTGTTCTGATCCGGTTGGATTTGTTTTGGAGGTGGTGCGAAGGCGGCCGTGAAGTGGACCTGCTCCTGAAATCTGCTAGCCAGCCCCATCACTTGAGAGTAGTCGAAGTGAAGACGGCTTCCTCGTGGGCTCGCGCCGGGACCGATCAATTCAACAATTGCGGGGGCCTCGAAGCGCACGACAGCATCGGCGCTTTTTGGCCCGCCGAATGAGAGCATGCCAAACAGTCCAGTTTTCGGATCTGGCGTCCAATGCAGTGTGTGACTGAATTGATCCCTCTTGGATGCCATGTCCGTGACGCGTGCTAGGGAAAATGGCCTAACAGGCGTCTTCACTTCATTCAGCACAAATAACGCATAGGGCTTTTGGCTGTCGAAGCCGGAGCCTGCCACGAAGGGTGGTATTCTTTCCGACAAATCACTGAGAAAGGAATGCTCAAGATCTCGATTATCAAAACTGTGAAGCAGATGCACCGTGGCGCTTGAAAAGTCGATGCCCCCAGGGTCTTCCGATCCCTTCCCGGGAAAACCAATTCGCAACTGCAACGGCCCATGAATCACTGGATGAAGTACTCGGAGGTGGTCTAAACATTGTTGCTGGTCATGGTTAGCCCCAATGCATAGCAGTTGCAGAATTGAAGTGCCTTTAGGATTCGTCGCAAATATTTCTTTGCCGCCGATGACGAAACGTGGTGGAATCGCCGGTGAGGATTCAAAATCGAAACTCGTCTGTCCGGTCAACCAATCCAGCAGTAGTGGCGGCTCGGCGAGGTCACTCTGCTTTCCGTTGACTGCTATGTCGATCTCCCAACCGTTGCCGGGATTGCGAATCCTCACCTCCAGATCCAAACGCAGATTCGTTCCGGCGATCGTCGCGTACTCTAGACGAATGGTGTAAATCGGACCCGGATCTGTTGTGAGCGTCAGCGTTGGTGCTTTGTTGGCACGTGGTCCGAACGACCTCGTAAGCAATTCCCACCTATAACAACCGACGCTAACGGATAACTTTTGGCCTCCCAGCTCGTCGTCTTTGACTTCAACGGTGGGTTTCGTCTGAATGTCGCTTGCCCATGCAGTGGATGACAACGCTGCGCCGGCGACTGCAAGGAAGCCGCGACGACTGAGCCGCATCGGCGAACTCGCGGAAGTGCCAGAATTCCAAAGAGCACGACTGGCGGACCTCAAATCAGATGATTTGCCCATAAGTTTCAGCTCACCGAACTTGCGTTTTCAATGGATATGGACTGCAATCGCACAGCAATCGATTGCCTATGTGCGCGCGACGTCCGAACACCTCCGAGCCCCTTCTCAATGCCTATCAATGGCTGTGGCTTCGCTGTAGAGGGGCGAAGCCTAGGATGGTTTTGTCTTCAAGCACTAGAATCGGAACTGCCGCCAGAAAAGTCCCGACATTATGGAGCCGCTCGATCCATTTTCAAGAGGGGGGCACTTTGGTGAAGAAATTCCACCCAGAGACCGCGCTTTGAGCCGGAGAGCCGATCATTCGGAACTGGGCCTAAATAAGAATTACAAATCCTGAAATGTAATTTGCTAATTCAGAGATGGCTTTGCCGTTGCGAGAGCGCTAACCTGGCCGAACAATAACAATTATTCGAAGGAGTTCTTACGATGTTATAGGGAAATTAGGGAGCAAGATGTTCAGGGGTGCCAATATTAGCATTACTGGCCTTCCGAAACATTTCCACACGTTGGCAGCACATCCTTTGTGCCGCTGGCAGAACTACCTCCTATTTGTTGTTGCTCTATTTCACCACGCATTACTTTCTTTAATTCAAATGCCGAAGTCCCCAGTGATCTCATTAAACGAGGGATTCGATGTGCAAACAACACAACCACGACGATCGCCACAACGAAAATGTGCAGCGGACTTAGCCATGCAAAGATCATTGGCCACCTCTGAGGAAAGGGATTCATACTTGCAAGAGGAACGAACTGCCTCTTATATAGTCGCCTGGTATCTAAGAAGCAACTAGCACAGTGATCACCTTTCGGCTTGTTTCCCGATAGGCCCGCGCCCCCGCTATACGACCGCTTCGACGAGCCTGTGTGCCATACCATCGGGACCAAGCATTCGCTCCCAAAAACACCTTCTAAAGGCGAAAATGCTAACAGTTTGGACCGAAAGGTGGCTTAAATTGAAGTGATTCAACGACGCAAATCAATATGTCATAAAGGAATACGAGTCAATTGAGAACAGGGTGCTCAGCCGTCCTGGTGAGTTACTTATTCTAGTTCCCCCGTACGCTGCCTGAACCACACTAAAAACCGCACAGTCGAAGACCAAGGAAATCTGCGAAGGCTAAAAAAAGGCCGCCCTCGAGGGGCGGCCGCGGTCGAACGTGTATACACCTGCTCGCAATCCGTCGCCGTAGCCTTTAATCGGGCGGCGGACCACTTGGCCTTATCTTCCACCGGCTGGCTGCCTGGGGTGGACTATTGAGCCGCGTATAGGGATCAAGCACACTTGCTTTCTTCATTGCTAGACCAATGTTCTTGGCAGTACAGCTTGATGTTACGGAGATACCTAACTTTGCGGAAAGCTGTTGACAAGTTAAACCCTGCACGGCAAGTTCGGCGGCCCGCACCGCGCAGCTTATCTCGGCAGACATCGTAAATAAGTCGACCTGCACGTTGATCGGTGCCAAAAGCTCTGCTGGAACAATCTGCTGATTTGCTAATAGGCACTCATCCATGTTCAAAGCTGCGATCTTAACCAAACAAAGTCTAAACTCCGCCCGCAGCACTACCTTATTGTTTCCGAACTGCATATAAGGAAATGCACGAATTGGCCCATCAAGAAGTCTGCGAAGCAAGATTCCGGTCGTGCGATCGAACGTTAATAACTGGGTCGACGCTTCCTGGATTGCAGCAAGAATCTGTTCACGTGTCGGAGGCTTCCGGACATTGGCGATTTCCTTGGACAATTCTTCGGCTCTGGCGCGCAGGCGGATCACCCGATGTTCTTCTTCACGCAATAACTTCAATAGTGATTCTGGAGCCTCCTTGCCATCCGCGATTGCAGCGGCCAATCGTTGGCAGCGACGTTCACGGTTGACAAGTTCTTTTCCTGCAGAGATCAATTCATCTTTTGGACTATCGTCCTCCGCATAGTATTTGCCAACCAGAGCAACAAGATCGTCGCTATGTTCCGTTACCGATAGAATTCGCTCGGATATTGCCCGCGAAATATTTCCATGCGTCAAGAAACGGTCCGCTGTCGCCTTCATCCAGCATTTTCCCTTGCCCACGTTGCTGCAGTAGTAGCCGCCTTTGGTGCGGCTTCCGGCGTACATCTTTCCGCCGCAAACACCGCAAACAAAGATTGTCGACAAAGGTCCACGCGAATCCCGAGGAATGCCAGTTAGCGGGTGCGCGTCGTCGGAAGGGTATTCTTTCCTCGTCCTCCTTCCCGTGATCGCATCATTGGCTCTGAACCAGAGGTCATCAGAAATCATTCGCAAGTGGGGCATCTCCCGGGTCCAGTGTTTTTCGATTGCATTTTTTGCAGCTCTTTTCTTTCCGGTACGCAGTTTTTTCACTTGGACTGTTACACGAAAAGTCTCTACCCCGCGGTATATTGTTCTGCGAATTAGCCTGATGATGTCGGCTTCTGTCCAGGGTGAGTACGTATCTCGACATTTCGGCAGTTTTTGCTGGTCTGCATATTGCACCACCGACCACAATGGCTCGAGGTTGGCGACCCGCCTATATACCTCGTTGGTGACGGGTATCCATTTGGGCTCGATTTCATCGAAGAAAGGTCCTTTCTCGGGTTCCGTGGCCGTGGCCGGAACGGAAGCACGTCGACGATAGCCGGTCCGGAGCGGAGCAACTGCAGCTCCCATCTTCCAGAGCCCTTCCACTGTGCGCTCTAACCGCATTCGCAAGTAGCGATTGGATTCGCAGTGGTGGCGCTGGGCTTCATGGAGCCGTGCCGGCCAATCAGGCTCTGCGGTATCGACGTAATCGTTGATACAAACGACGCGGATTTCGTTATCCACAGCAGTTTCCACTAGCTCGAAGCAAGCACTGTGGTTACGAAATAGCCGGCTGCTATCTTCGCTGAGCTGCAAATCCCATCGTTTCGATTCGATCCCCCTGCGAACTTCATTAATACCGGGTCGATCTTTTAGCTCCCCCGACACTTCCTCATCGGACAGCAGCGTAAGTTCGTACTCGACCTCCATTGCATCAAGAAACTTTTGGCAGAAGCCGAATTGATCGGTGATGCTGCTCGCTTGTTGCTCTGCACTGGAATAGCGGGCATAGATTACAACCCGAAGTTTTCTCCCCGATGGAGCAACGATCGGAACGCGCGGGCGCAACATAAGGCTCTCCTTTGGGGCGACATGGATGTCACCGCCAAGAGAGCAGCTAGTTAGAATCGCGGAGCCTACTTGTCAGATCGTCGCGCCTTTTTGGCGTACAACCCAGCCTCGACAAATGCGTCTAACGCATCCCCTTTGAAGCAAACGCGTTGTGGCAATATTCCGCGAATTAAACTCAGCCCAATAGTTTCGTTCACAATGGTGCAACGACGGTCGCCCCGACTTGACTGGACAAACTGCCCTTCGACGAGCACGTCGAAGGGCTTTCTTATTTGTGGGACAAGAGTTGTGTCGTCGAGTCGGCAGTTCAAAAACACGATTTCCATAATTCGGCGCTTCGCGGCGTAATCTGCACTAAGCCACTCTCTCCTAAGGACTTGTGAAAGTTCAAAAACTTTCACCGCCAACTCCGCAGTTTCATCCCGCGAACGGTCCAACACTTCAAGCTGTAGCCGCAAACTCGCCAATCGGTCCCGCAATTCGGTCTGCTTGCGAGCGAAGGCGTCTTGATCGAGAACATTGTCGATCAGCAGATTCAACAACCGTTCCTGCTGGTTGATCGTCAACGCAACTTGCCGCTCCAATTCCGCCCGTCGAGCCAGGGCATCGGCTTGAGCATCGCGAGTCTGCGAACGCAGCACTTCGCGGAACCACTCCCGCACACCTTCATCCTCAATGCGGATGCGGTCAAAGACGGCCAGCACTTGTTGGTCCAGATCGCGTTCCGTGACCCGCGTTCGCGGATGCCCAGCCACGTTGTAATAGGTGCAGCGGTAATAAACATAGGATCGCTTACCCATCCCGGTCATTTTCGTCTTGCGTTCCCCGGTGAGCGGATGGCCGCAGTAGCCGCATTGGATCAAATCGCTGGCATACGTCAGTTCATGCGACTGATAGACGTGCCCGCCCAGGAGCGCACGCACCCGCTCCCACGTGCCCCGATCCACTATGGGTTCATGCTTGCCCGGATACCATTGTCCCCGGAACTCGACTTCCCCGATGTAGGCCCGATCCCGCAGTATTTCATGGACGATCGCCCGATTGAATTTGCGGGAAGCCGACCGATAAACCCGGCATTCGTCCGACAGTATCTTTACCACGCCATCCAGCGTTTGATTCTCGTAGGCGTACAGATGAAAAATCCGCCGCACATTGTCGGCGGCCGGCGAATCGACTTCTGCCGTGCTGCGGCCGTTTTTCCGCACATTGCGGTAGCCGTAGGGGCCACGGCTGGCAAACCAGCCTTCTTGCACGCGGCGGGCCAAGCCTTCCCGCACATCGACCGATTGTTGTTCGGTATAGTAGCTCGCCATATTTCCCAGCATACGACGAAACATACGGCCGGCCGGATTGTTGTCGGTCGGTTGCGACACCGAAATGAACGGCACCTGATATTCAGACTCCAGCCGTTCTAGTTCCACATAGTCATATAAATTGCGGGCAGCACGATCGACTTTGTAGAACAGCAAGCCGTCCAGTTCGATGGCATGCTTCTTGGCGTAGGCGATCAGTTCCTTGAACGTCTTGCGTTCATCACGCTTGCTGGCGGTTTCGGCGATGCGAAAGAACTTGACGATTTCGCCCCCGGCAGAAGCAGCATAGCGCTTCAGAGCATCTTCCTGAATCTCCAGTGAGAACCCTTCGCGTTCTTGTTCCCGACTACTCACCCGTGCCAGAGCTGCGTATCTCTTCATCGCTACGTCCTCGCGAAAGAGCGCCGAACAACCGACCTACGTTAGTGAGTATTATAACGGCTTCTTCGCGGGATAGAACAGATGTATAGTATGGCTGCCAAGTTTTTATCGTCCGATTGATTAGCTCAGCCGTGATCCAAGAAACGGTCCCGGCTGGAACTGTATCATCAGCGGGCAAATTGCTCGGAATCGGGCGAATTGCGCGCATAATGACACTGGGCTTTCACGACGGATCGAAAATCTTGTAATCGACGCCATGTGACGATCACTCCGTCACACGAGCTTGCGGAATAACCAAATCACGGCTTTCTGCCCAAGCTTCGCGGCTCCGACTGGATTGCGCTTGGCTGCAAAGAATGCAATTGCGAGCAGGATGTAAAAGGTCAGGCTAAAGCTGACCACTGATACTTGGATTAATCGTCCTAGTGCATCGACCATGACTATTCTCCTCTAATTACGTGTGAATGGTGACCAAAATACGATTGACTGTTTTTACTGATGCATCCAGCGCCAGACGAACTTCACGTAGCGGGTGAGTTCGCCTGGATGTTTCTGCGTGAATACACCGAGTTTGTAGAAACCGATGCAACTCACGGTATAGAAAACCAAGTCGAATGGCATTGCTGCGCTCCTTAATTCTCGCTTTCCCTCTCAATTTAAGTACGCTCGCTGTCGAAACTCCTCACGCCGCAATCGCCTGAATCTTGCTCGTGAAGTGCGCTCAGCGCTCCATTTCCCGTTCGTGTTGATGTTCCTGTGGGGTTTGTTCGTGTTGACTATCCCCCAATCTTTGTACCAGTGTTAGTGAGAGAATCGGGGTTTATGACCTGCTCCCCAACTTTGATCCAGTTGGAATGCTAGAAAAATAGGGTTTTCAGCGGGGGCTAGCCCCCGCTGAAAAAATCGCAAACTCCTCCGGTGTCCGCTGTCCCAGCGCACTGTGGGGCCGATGGTGATTGTAATC
>DATJYL010000090.1 GCA_035499655.1 Pirellulales bacterium | reverse complement strand
CGGCTGTGCGTCGAACAACGCACTGCCGGCACGCAGTAATCCGCGCAAACTACCGTACAGCGAATAGAGCGCATGTACGGCGTGCGCATGGAGCGTCGTTTTATCGTTCGTTTTCGCCTTGCGAATATCGACGATGTTTTTGCGATTGGCAAAAACGAAGCGATTCGCGATGGCGTTTAACGAGCGATTCATGACCGACTCCTGCGCTAGGGGCGCGGTTGGAGAGAAAAAACAGAACCCACATTCAACTGTCGCTTGTGCGGCGCCGGGTGTCAAGTTCGACAAATACGCGATTTATCGGGCTAGCGGAGCCGTGCCGAGGTGCGAAAACGACCTCGACTCCTCTAAGACGCGGTATCGGCGAAAAGGTTCGCGAAAAACCGAGAAATTTTAAGTGGTTGCTATGATTCGAGTTACGGCTTTATCCACCGATGTAGCCGCAGGCTCATAGCCTCCGGAGCACAACGCTTTGCGACAAATAGCTCGCAAGCGGATTTGGCGAGTGTAAGCGTGGCACTGGCGAATACGGCGGTCAACTTCCGTCAGCAGCGACACGTCGTCGAGCTGGGCCATTTCGTCGGGTAATAGCGGCTGGGCAAAGCGGACGTGAATCACCGACAAGCCCGGCAATGGCCGGCGCTTGGGCCACGCATCGTACGCGCCATCAATCGCCATGGGGAGCAACGGCACTTTGGAGCGGCGTGCTAGCGCCAGAAAGCCTGGCTTCAACTGCCCCACTTCGCCGTCGCGGGTCCGGGTGCCTTCAGGAAAAATCAGCAGCATCTCGCCCGCTTTGAGCCGCTTCAAACTTTCCTTGAGTCCACCCAGGCCGATGCCTTCGCGATCAATGGGAATGGCATCGAGCGAATTAATTAGCCAGCGAAACGGCGCGAACCAAAACAGCGTATCACGGGCAACGTAGTTCAATCGCCGATCGATCGAAAGGCCAACTAATATTGGATCAAAATGGCTTTGATGATTCGACACCACCAACACACCGCCCGTTTGCGGAGCATATTGCCGATTAAAAACACGGATGCGAAAGAAAGACACGCCGACCAAGCGGCATACGACGCGCAAGAAATCGTACCACAGGCGTTTGGGAAGCGATCGCTGGGCCATGGCGTGTCAAAGCAGAACGCAGAATGCAGAAGGCAGGAAAATAAGGAATCGCTTGTTAAATGCTAATTGGCGAGAAGATACAAATCCATCCGCTTGCAACTGCAAAGATCTTTTCATCAATCCTCCGCCTTCTGCTTTCTGCCTTCTGCTTTCTGCATTTTCCCGCACACAATCGCTTCCAGGCGGTTAACGACTTCGTCTTCGCTTAAACCGTCCGTGGAAAAGCGGATCGCATCCGCGGCCGGCACCAGCGGGCCCACGCTGCGGGTACTGTCGCTGCGGTCGCGCTCCTGCTGCTGCTTTAGCACTTCGGCCAGCAAAACCGTTTCGCCCCGGGCTTGCAAATCGAGCATTCTGCGGCGGGCTCGTTCCTCGGGGCTGGCCGTAAGAAAAATTTTGCACTGGGCCTGTGGGAATACGACCGTGCCCTGATCGCGCCCTTCGGCAACAATGTTATCATTGCCGGCTGCCTCGCGCTGCAATTGCACTAAATGTTCGCGCACCCGCGGATTGTTGGCCGCGTAATGCGTCACTTCGGTGATTTGCGAACTGCGGATTTCGGCGGTCACGTCTTGGCCGTCCAGGAGCACTTTGTCCGGAGCAAGTTGAATCCTTAGCCGTCGCGCCAGCGCGGCCAATGCCGGCGGATCGTCCCAATTCAATCCGGCCCGCACGGCAGCCAAGGCCACGGCCCGATACATCGCCCCCGTATTCAGCAAACGAAAACCCAACCGCCGCGCCAGTGCATGGGCAGCGGTGCTTTTACCGGCGCCGGCAGGTCCATCGACGGTAACAATCATTGTGGGAAAGTGGCCAGTGGTCGGTAGTCAGAATACGGAAAGCAGACGAGAGCGACAGGTTTCAGAAAACAAGGTAGCGAATTTACTAAAAGTTTCCAACCGCTTGCGGTTTAGCAGAATTACCTCTCACGATCAGCACTCATCCCAGGATCTTTTGCGCGGCCGTGCGAATGTCCCCCTGAACTTGCTCGACGGTCCGGTTGGCATCGATGACGACAATCCGATCCGGCCGGCGAGCGGCTTCGGCCAAAAAGCCGGTGCGGAGCCGCTGGCGGAAATCGTCGCCGTGCTGCTCCATGCGGTCTAGTTGGCGCTGGATGCGAAGCTGCGCCGCGGCCGGCGGCATATCGAGCAAAAACGTAAGGTCCGGTTCAATTCCCAGGGTAATGAATTGGCCGATCTCCCAGAGCTGCTGCACATCGAGTCCGCCGGCATGACCCTGATAGACCACATTGGCCAAAAGAAATCTGTCGGACACCACGATGCTCCCGGCGGCCAATGCCGGCTGGATCACGTGTTCCACCAATTGGGCGCGGGCCGCCATGTACAACAGCATTTCGCTCATACGGCTGATGGCCAGGTCCTGCCGATCGAGCAGCAGATTGCGAACTGCCTCGCCCAGTGGCGTGCCGCCCGGATCGCGACAGGCAACCACGGTGTGTCCACCCTCGCGCAGCCAATCGCAGAACAATGCGATTTGCGTCGATTTGCCGCCGCCGTCGATGCCGTCGAAGCTGAAAAACATAATAGGCTGAGTGACGAATGTCCAAGCTCGAATGACGTATGAATTGGTGGACGTTTCCGACGGTTTGTCATCCCCAATCGTACAATTGCAACATGCGTTTCGCATGGTTTACGATCAACTTTTGCAATTGCGGCGGCCCTAAGACCTTGGCTTGGTCGCCATAGCCCAAAACCCACCAGGAGATTTCGGTCAATCCTTTCACGGTGGCGGAAAAATCGAGCGTGCCGTCTTCGTTCCATTTGACGGCTTGCGATTTGTGCCAATTGACTTCGGCCACGTTGCGGGCCACTTTTTGGGAAAATCGCACGCTCACTTCATAATCGGGACCAGGATCGCCAATCAAGTGCCAGGCGTTGCCTAAATAGCGCTCCAACGAAAAATTGCGGGGAATTTGGTAACGATCTTCGGTCGGTTCCAGTCGACGGATGCGCGTCACATTGAAGGTCCGCACCGAGCGATGAATGCTCGACCGCCCGATCACGTACCAACTGTGCTTGGTGAACAACAATCGGTAGGGTGAAAGCCGGGTTTTGATGACGGTGCGAGCCGATAAATCGTCGTAATCAATGCGCACGCAGCGGCGCTCGGAAATCGATTCCACCAATTCTTGATAAATGTGAGACTTATCGCCCAGCGGGCTGGGTTGGTGCAGGCGGATTTGGATCGCGTCGGCCATGCCGCGAAGTTGCCTGCGGAGTGCAGCGGGCAAACTGCTTTCCAGCTTTAACGCAGCGGTTCGGGCCGGAGCCAAGAAGGGCATTTGCCGGACATCCCCCAACTCGTGACACAACACCAGCACGGCCAAGGCCTCGCTGGCGGTAAATTTGGTGGGGGGCAGGAAGTACGTGTCGTCGAGATGATAAACCTGAAATTCGTCATCGTGTTTCAGCGGCACGTCGGCGCGACGCAACACTTCCAGATCGCGAAACACCGTCCGCCGGCTGATATTGCAGTGGGCCGCCAGCGACTCAACGTTGTGACCTTTTCCAGCCTGAAGTAGGCCGATCATCCGAAGCAGTCGGTTGAGACGGGTCAGATTCATCAGAACCGGTCGACTTCCATCCGTCGACGCTGGAATTGTTGCTGGCAGAACTGGAAGGTTGATCGGCCGCCTTGTCGGTCGGGGAATTCAGCGACAAATCGCCCCAATCGAACGGCGTTTGGGCGCTGGCCTGTCGTACATGGTTATCTGCTATGACACTGTTTGTCGTGTTCGTTGTTGCGGCAGCAGCCTTCGAAGGGGCGACCGCGACTGAATTGTTCGAACTACTGCTGGGCGAAACGCTGCTGATCCTCAGCGAACTGCGTTGCCCCACCGGTTGTGCAGTCGCCACACCCGGCGCGGCCGCTTTACTCGGCGAAGTACCATTACTGACCGGCGATAGTCGGGAACCGGGCCTGGTGGCCGCGGGACCGGGCATCGGCGCCGGCAATTCCTGTTTGTTGTTCGGCATGACTCCTTGTTGAGGTGCCGGCGTCGATATTTGCTCGCCCGATGCTTCAACCGGCTGCCCGCCCACATAACCGGCGGTGCCGTCGGAATTTTGGAACTGTGGGAACGGCCCTTCGCTGAACACGGCCGGGCGCGAAAATCCATAGTCCATGTACATTCCGGCGTCACGAGCCCGGGCACGGCGTTTGGCATCGAAATATGCCTTGGCCGGCCAAGGTCCTTCCGCCAGGTAGACGCCATTGTACTCCAATAGCGAGCCTTTGCGGTAGTGAACCAACATAATGGCTTTGTTGTAATCGGTCAGTGAGCGATAGTAGGCCGCTTCGGCATCGGCCTGGTTGCGCTGGGCTTCCAGCAACAAGTCGAGGGTGACGGTGCCGGCGTCGTAGGCGGCTTTGACCGCTTCTACCTGCTGTTGGGCCGCCACTCGGCGATTGAAGTTCGTTTGCGACAATACGTAATTGGTGTCGACGTCGCGCATGGCGTCAGCCAATTGGTGCGATAATTCAAGCTCCTGGTCTTGCAGAATGGAGCGTTCGCGGGCCAACTGCAATTGGGCATTGCGCACCGCGGCCAGCGGCTGGCGGAAGCCAATGGGCATGCTGAACTCGGCGCTGAGCTCCCATTCCTGATAATTCCCGCTGGCCAAGGTGGAAAAGGCGTCGGTGCCGGCAATGTTGCCATTAAACGGCGTGCCGGGTTGCTCGATCAAATCCTGGCCAACACCCAAGAAGCGGTACTTGCCACCGACATCCAAACGCGGCAATAAGAGGTTTTTAGAGGCGATCAACTGCATTTCCATCTGCTTGATGCGCCACTTTTCTTGGCGGAGTTCAACGGAGCGGCACAATCCTTCGGCATGCACTTCGGACCAGTCGAACACCACTTTGGCGTCGGTCGGTTCGTCCGCGGGGCGGATCAGTCGACCGTCGGTGGCCGCCAAGCCCATCATGTACCGCAGCCGGTTTTCGGCACGGTATAGGTCGTTCAGGGCCGTTTCCAACGAAGCGCGGAACAGGAAGTATTGAGCGCGAGATTGGGCTTCCTTGTCGGCTTCGCCGCCGCGGGCGCCCACTTCGTATTTGGCATGCACTTCTTTCCAGGTTTGCAAGGCGGCATCGCGGCCCCCCTTGGTGGCTTCCAAGTTGCGATAGGCAAAATACAATTCCCAATACGCGTTTTCGACATCTTCCACGAAATTTCGCACGCCCGCTTCAAAATCGGCCAGGCGAATATCGGTGCGGATGCGGGCAATAATCACGCCGTCGTACTGCAAATAAGTGCCCACGCCGCGCAGCGGATCGTACGGACCGGCAATGCGGTTGTACAAGCTGCCGGCGCCTTGCAACAAAGGTTGCTTGATGCCCAATTCGAAGTTTTGCGTCCAGTCGCTGCTGGTTTGCTGGAACGTGTTGTTGCTGTCGTTGTAAATGGTGTTGCTGAATGCGCTAACTTCAGCGCCGGTGGCAGTCGTTTTGGTGATGCCGGTTTGGAACGTGCCGGTGTCGCCCTGAAACACGTTGTCCGGAAACTGCGCGATTAAATTCGGATTCAAATTTTGCGGCTCGTCGTGCTTATCCCACACGGCGCTGGCCTGTAATTGGGCGTCGAACGCCGACAACGCGCCTTCCACGCCGAAGATCGGGTCGGTTTCGAACAATGCCGGCTCGTAAACCGTCATCACGCTCGGCGATTGCGTCAGCAACACTTCCGGCGTTTGCGTGACCTGGGTGCGGGCGGTATTGGGCTGAATAAACAGGCGCACACCCAGCGAGCGCATTACTTTGCCGTTTTCCAGTGCAATTTTGACCGCATCTTCCAAACTCAGATCCCACATTTCTTCCGGCTTGGGATTGCTCACCGTCAGCGGCGCCGGCGGATCGTTCACTTCCTGAATGCTGCACGTCTTGGTGTCCGGATACTCGATGTTCGTCGCCATGCCCACATAGTGCGACAAATCTCCGTCCTCGCAGAAGTAGAACGGTTGCGTAGGCGAGCAGCCCGTGGCACACGCTGCCAGGACTAATAAGCAGGCCGACACCAATAATCGCCGGCTGAATCGGATGCGGTAGTTCATTGCTTTCACATCCCCCGTGGGAGTCTGCTGGGCGACGGTCCGCAGCGTCAGGCGCTGGTGACCGTCGAAAATCGCTGATGCGATCCACGTCATTCCCCCCCCGGGACCAATTGCTGCTAGCACACGCGCGCCGAAGCGCGCTACGTGCCGGTACAAATGGCAGACTTGGTATCGGCGTGCCATGCCGCAGACTTTTGCAAAAACGCAAAATCACCGCGATCGGCAAAGTTCAAACAGACATCGCGGTTTCGCTAGGTTGCTCAGAACTCGAAAGCAGCGCCAGCAGCTAGCATTTTTATCCGCTGGAACCCTTATTCGGCAGCGATTTGGACATGGCGGACAAATGACGCTGGTAGTCTGCCGGATGGTCCATGTCAGCGAGCAGCAGCGGATCGGTCATTACCAGTTCGAAAATATCTTCCGCATGAGCTTCCAACAGTCCGCGGAGTCCGACTCCGTCGTGGCGGGTAAGGATTTCGCCGAAATAGCGGGCTGAAATGATCGTCGGGTGCCCCCGCTTTCCGCCACAGATAGGCAATACGATGCCGCAGTTTTGGCTGCGATGTGCCGCGACCACCTGCTTCACCAGCGCGGAGGTGATGGAGGGCTGATCTCCGAGCACGACCATCGCCGCCTCGCAATCCGGCGGCAACGCGTGTACCCCGCAGCGGACAGAACTGAGCATCTCTCCCTGGGGGTCTGAATTATGAACGATGGCCAGCGGTCGATCGGCCAGCGCTTCCGTAATGGCCATGCTATCGGTGCTGCCTTGCGGCCCGACCACGACCACAAGCTGCCGGACGCCGCCGGCCAAAATGCGGTCGACAATGTTCTCAATCACGGTTTGGCCCCCCAACGGGAGCAACAGCTTTTGTGTTCCCATCCGGCACGAACGTCCGGCAGCCAAGATAATCGCAGCGATATTCACGGGCATTTTTTAACCGCAGAGAGCGCGGAGGAACACAGAGGAAAACAGACAGAAATTTTAGAAATTATTCACCAATCGTTTGATTCCGTCTTTGAGATGTAAGGCATGAAAGTTGATTAGCAGTCCTACTTTCATGTCGCTGAGCTTGAGATAGGAAAGCAGTTGAGCTTGATGAATTGGATGCAATTCCTCAACTGCTTTTAGCTCAACAATCACTTGCTTTTCCACTACAAGATCGAGCCGATAGCCAACTTCGATGGTGATACCATCATATTCAATCGGCAACGGAACTTGCGATTCAACTTTCAAGCCACGACGACTTAACTCAAACCTCAAGCACGCTTCATAGGCCGACTCAAGAAGTCCTGGACCGAGTCGTGAATGAACTTTCATCGCCGCATCAATAATCATGCCACTGACTGCATTGATATCCTTCGTTTCTGTTTGCATTTCCTCTGCGCCCTCCGCGTCCTCTGCGGTCAATTCAATCGAGACTACCATCACGCTTGGGCGGCGAGTTTTATCGGCATTTGGCGAATGCGTTGGCCGGTGGCGTGGAACACGGCGTTGGCAATGGCCGGGGCAATGGCGATGATGGGCGTTTCGCCCGCGCCGGCGGAAGGCGCTTCGGGCCGGTCGAACGGCTTATTGAGCAAGTGAATGTCCAATTCCGGCACGTCGTCAAACCGCGGCACCAAGTACTTGGAGAAGGCTGCATTGAGCATTTTGCCGCCGGCGAATTTCATCTCCTCGCGCAAGGCGGCGCCAATACCCATGATGACGCCGCCCATGACCTGGGTGCGCAAATTTTCAGGATTGATGATGGCGCCGGCTTCAAACACTTCGCACACCCGGCGGACGGAAATTTCTCCACTTTTAGGGTCGACTTCCACTTCGGCGCAGGCGGCGACGACGGAGTTTTTATCGCTCCCGCAAGCCAGGCCGACGCCGACATTTTCGGCTTTTTTGCTGCGGCTGTCGGTCCAATTGAATCGCTGGGCGGCGGTTTGCAGAACTTCGCGCAAACGCGGATCGCCCAAATGCGCCAGCCGAAACTCCAACGGATCTTTACCCGCGGCATCGGCCAACTCGTCCATGAAGCTTTCGCGGGCGAACGTGTTGCCGGTGGCGCTAAGCGCGCGGTAACTGCCGTGCCGCAGCGGTGCAGCGGCCGCCTGCATTTGCGCGAATTTTTTGCCGACGCGGTAGGGCGGATCAACGGCCGATCGCTCCGGCGGATTGATGTTCACAAAATACCAACTGGTAATGTTGCCGTCGGCATCGAGGCTGGCTTCGGTTTTCACCAGCGCCGCGGCGCGAAAGTACGCCCAGGTGAATTCTTCGGCGCGGGTCCAATGTAGCAACACGGGCTTGCCGGCCTGTTTGGCGAGGCGGGCTGCTTCAATGGCGCTTTCGCCGGAATGCTTGCCGCCGAAGCCGCCGCCAAAGTCGGGCACGATTACGCGCACGCCTTCTTGCGGAATGTGAAAGGCCAGGGCTAACTCGCCGCGCACGCCAAACGGATTTTGCGAAGCGGTCCACACCCTCAGCTTGTCGTCTTCCCACTCGGCGACTTGCGAGCGCGGCTCCATGGGCGAATGCTGAATGTAGGCGACGTGATAATCTTGCTTCACCGTTTTCGCTGCTGCGGCGACCACGTCGGCATTGGGATTTTCGGGCACGCCGCCGCGAGCGGTTTTTTCCAAATGCTCGAAGAGTTGGTCGCTGTCGGGATGCGAAGGATGTTCCCACTGGGCGGTGGGGGCGATGGCTTCGATGGCTTGCGTGGCCTGATAGGTCGTGGGCGCGGCGACGCCGACAAAGTCGCCGTCTTTCACCACCACGACGCCTTCCATTGCCTGGGCGGGGCTGACGTCAACGGAGATCAGCTTCGCACCTTTCGATTGCAAGCCGAACGTGGGCGGGCGGAGAACTTTGCCGTACATCATGCCGGGGCGGCGGATGTCGGACGGATATTGATGCTCGCCGGTTACCAGTTCCTGCCGGTTGGGACGCGGCGTGGGAACGCCCATCACTTTCCAATTTTTGACGGGCGTAAAATCGACGTGGTCGGGAAGATTTTCGCTGAACGCTTTGGCGGTGGATTCGGACGAGGCCAAATCGGCATAGGCGAATTCACGCTTGGTGGCAGTGTGAATGACTTTGCCGTCGCGGAGCTCGACAGCGGAATTATCGACGCCGAGTTCTTTGCAGGCGGCATCGACGAGCATTTGCCGGGCCGCGGCGCATGCGCGGCGAATGGCCGGCACCGTGTTGGGCGTGGAACCACTGCCGGCGGTTAAGCCATCGTTCGGCACCAGCGCCGTGTCGGCCATGATCAGCGTGATTGCGGAAACGGGCAGGCGCAACTCTTCGGCGGCGGCTTCGGCGAATTCGGTGCGCGACCCTTGGCCGCATTCGACTTTGCCGGTGAGCAGGGTGACCGTGCCTTCGTTACCAATGTGCAGCCGGGCTGAAACTTTGGCCGGAGCGCCACCGCGGCCTCCGCCTTTCCCGCCTGCTTTGCGCTGGGTGGCTTCGCGGCGGAGAGCATCTTCTTCGTTTTCCTGCGCCCAGAGAGGCTCGGTCACCGCGATGAGCAAGCCGGCGCCGAGGGTTTGCAACACGCGGCGGCGATTGATGCCGAAGTTGAATTGGATGCGATCGACCGGTTCGTCGTATGCCAGCGCCACCGGATCGGGGACTGCCTGGATGAAGAGGCCATCGCCGTTGTTCATTCCCTCGCCCTGTGGGAGAGGGTTGGACCGGGGCTGCTGTGCTTCATGATGAGCAGCGTAGCCTGTTTTATTTTTCCGCAGGGTGACGGTGCTCATGATTGGCTCCTCCCTGCCAGCGTGGTGTTTTTGGCGGCGCGGCGGACGGCATTGCTGATTTTTGGATAGCTGCAACAGCGGCAAATATTACGGTTCATGCCGGCGACAATTTCCGCTTCGGTGGGATGCGGTTTGTCGTTCAACAGCGCCACGGCCGCCATGATCATGCCCGATGTGCAATAAGCACACTGAAAAGCGTTTTCTTCCAAAAACGCTTCTTGCACGGGATGCAGCTTGTCCCCCTCGGCCAGTCCTTCGATGGTTTGGACGGTTTTGTCCGCAACGCTTTCAATCGGCGTGCGACAAGAAAACACCCGCTTGCCATCCAACAGCACACTGCACGCGCCGCACCGGGCTTCGCCACAGCCGTATTTGGTGCCGGTCAGTTCAAAATCTTCCCGCAGCACATCTAACAGGGGCCGCTCAGGATCAGTAGTAACCGAGCGCTTGCGGCCGTTAACGGTCAGCGTAAACGTCGCTTCCATAGAAATCCCCTAGCGAGGACACAGAAGTAACACCAAGCCCGGCGCTATTTAAGGTATCTGGTTGGCACGGCCCTGTCTAGCAATGCCCTCTGGCGGCAAGAATGCCCGCATTATCCGCCGGAAAATCAATTTCTGGAACTTTTGGCGCGCTGGCAGCGTCGAATTTGACGAACCGCATGTAACTGCGGGCCTGTTTTAAGCAGCGTCTTCCTGGGAGTCATCAATATGCCTGGCTATTTTTCTATCTCACGGTGCGCGCCTATGACGGCGGCGCTGGTTGTTTCTGTAGCGACGTTGATCTTTGTCCCCTGCGTTGCCCAAGCGCGGATTAAGCTAATCACTCTGCCGGTGCGGGAGCGCGTGGAAATTCAACTCGATAATCCCAATGCCACGCTCGTGGAAGAAGAACGAATTGTCCCGCTGGTGAAGGGAGAAAATCAGGTCGATTTTTCCTGGGCCAATACGCAAATCGATCCCGACAGCATTGTGTTCCGCGTGGTGGCGCCGGTGGCAAATCAAGACGACGCCAACAGCAAGCCGCCGGAGGTGAAAGTCCTTTCGGTCAGCTATCCGCCCAACGAAGCGGCGCTGGTGTGGAGTGTGGGGGCCGCCGATTCCGGCTCGGCTCGAGTGCGCATCAGCTATGTGCTGGGCAATTTAACGAAGAGCTTTAACTATCGGGCCGTGGCCAGTCACGACGAAGCCACGCTGGCACTGTCGGAATACATGCGGCTGCAAAATTCCGCCAACGAAGAGTTCGGCAGCACCGGTTTGTGGGCCGGCTTTGGTCCGCGGTTTTTGAAACCCATCGGCAATAACGAAACCAAGGAAATGCTGGTCGAAAAGTTCGATTCCGTCCCCATTCGCAAAACCTACACCTGCAACCCGGCGGAATACGATTATTTAGACCGCGCCCAAAACAAGCTCCGCGTGCCCATGCACTACGTGCTCAAAAACGACAAAACCGATCACCTGGGCGTGGCCCCGCTGGAATACGGCAAGGTGCGGATTTTTATTGAAGGCGGCGGCGATCACAAAGAATCCTCCACCGCGTTTCTCGGCGAAGATTGGGGGCAATTCACGCCCATCGATGACGAGATGAAACTCTATTTGGGCGTGGCGCAAGATATTGTCGTCAAACGCACGCAGGAAAAAAACGAGCGGAAGCAAATTAGTGGCAACTTGCACGATGAAGAAGTCGTCATCAAGTACGAGATCGAAAACTTCAAAGATCAGCCCGTAACGCTGGATGTGGTCGAAGACATGCGCTACTTACGGCGCGAAGCCGGTGGTGGCGACAGCGACCGCGACGTGCAATGGCAATTAGGCAGCCAAACCACGTTCGACGGCGGCCCGGACAAGGAACACACCACGTTCGATCGGGTCATGTTCCACGTGAAGCTGCCGGCGCGCTCGGCCGACGGCAAAGCGGAGAAAAGCGTTCAGAAATTAGATGTGATACTGAAGAACGAATGGTAAACCCCTTCACAATTTCCAGCGGCCCCATTGAAAGCGAACAATCACATATGAAAACGTTATATATTGCGGCGGCATTGATTCTCGGCATGGTCTGGAGCGTAGCAATTGCCTCGGCCGGCAACGTCGACTTGTCGACCGTTCCCAAGCGCGATTCGTTGCAACTGACCATTTACAACAGCGAAGACCTGACGCTGGTGCGCGAAACACGCACAGTCACGTTCAAAAAGGGTGTAAATCCGCTGGAGTTTTCCTGGGCCAACACGCTGATCGACCCCAGCAGCGTGGAACTGAAGTTTCTGACACATGCCGACAAGCTCGACGTGCTCGACACCACCTTTCCACACGACAAGCCCCAAAAGCTGTATTGGAACGTCAGCAGCGACATCGATGGCGAAGTCACAATTCAAATCACGTATTTCACCAGTGGCATCACCTGGGCGGCCGATTACCTGTGCCTGGCCGACAAGGACGAACAGCAACTGGGCTTGGAAGGCTTTGTGCGCGTGACCAACAACAGCGGCGAAGATTATGAAGCCGCCCAGGTGCGGCTGGTGGTCGGCAATATCAACCTGGTGGAAAAAATCGCCCAGTTGGCGCAGGTACCGATGGATAAGGTGAAAAATTTGCCTGAAGCAACGATGCTGGGCATACGCCGCGAAGTGGCACAAAACGCAATGAGCAAAGGGGCATTAAGCGATATGAGTGCGGTCGCTGGCATTGGCGGGAATTTTGACGGTAAACAGAAAGAGATCATCAAAGAAGGACTCAGCGAGTACTTCATCTACACCATCGAAGGCACCGAAACCATCCCCAACGGCTGGTCGAAGCGGATGCGCAGCTTCGAGGGGAAAACCGTGCCCTTCAAAATTCAATATCGCTACCGGCCCCAGGAATATGGCGACCAATTGGTGCGAATGGTTTTGCTGACGAACGATAAAGATTCCAAGCTCGGCGCCACGCCGCTGCCCGACGGCACCGTGCGGGTCTTCCGCGACAATGGCCGCGACGGGTTAACGTATCTGACGCAGCAGCACATTAAATACGTGCCGATTGGCGATAAAATTGAATTGAACTTGGGTCCCGATCCAGAAGTGATTTTCGAACTACTCAAGCCGCACTTTGCACGCGACAATATTTGGGTGCAGTTGAACGGCCACAACGAGTATCGGCAAATCGGCGGGGCTGAGGCGGTAAAAGTGGATAACACTTCTGTCGCCGGCTGGGACGACCACAGCATTTACGACCAGCGCATTCGCAACTTCTCGGGCAAGCCCATCGACGTGGAAATTCGCCGCACGTATCCCGGGCACATCGTGTTTCGCAGCTCATTGGAACCAACGTTGTACGATTTCCAAACCGTACAATTCCAAAAGCAGGTCGCCCCCAGCGAAAAGGCCGATTTACTGTTTGAATTGGTCCAGCATCAGGGCTACAATGCCAAACAGCAGAATGTGACGCTGGAACAAGCTGAAATCAAGCCGTAATGCCGCACGTTGCGCTGTTCATTCCCTGTTATATCGACCAGTTTTATCCGCAAGTCGGGCTGGCCACGTGCGAGCTGCTGTCGCGCCTCGGCGTAACTTTCGAATTTCCCCGTGAGCAAACTTGCTGCGGTCAGCCGATGGCCAACACCGGCTGCACGGAAGACGCCCGACCGCTGGCCGAAAAATTTCTGCGGATTTTCAAAGATTTTGAGTACGTCGTGGCCCCTTCGGGCAGTTGCGTGGCGATGGTCCGGCAACATTACGACGAATATTTTCACGACCGCGGAGAATTGGAAACCGCATATCAAAAGCTGAAGGCCAAAACATTCGAACTGTGCGAATTTTTGACCGACGTGCTGCACGTGCAAAAGCTGGAGGGGAAATTTCCCTATCGCGTCGGCCTGCATCAAAGCTGCCACGGCCTGCGCGAATTGCGGCTGGCCAGCGACACGGAGTTGGTTGGCCCCTCGTATAATAAAGCGCGGTCGCTGCTGGAAATGATCGACGGCGTGCAACTCGTCCAGCTTCAGCGGCCCGACGAATGCTGCGGCTTCGGCGGCACCTTCGCCGTGAACGAAGAAGCCGTCTCGTGCATGATGGGCGAAGACCGCATTTACGATCACGAGCAGGCCGGCACGCAAGTGCTGACCGCCAACGACATGAGCTGCCTGATGCACTTGGAAGGGCTCATCCGCCGCCAGAAAAAACCAATCCGCGTCATGCACATCGCGGAGATTTTGGCAGGCAACTCAGTCTAATTCGGATGAGTGCATCGAACGTTGGACCAAAGCTCGGTTATGCCAAGACGATATGTTCGGGTATAATGGTTGGAGCGGAACGCAGTGATCGAAGGATACAAGTCGTGCCGACGATTCGAGATATTCCGGGGCCGTATCGGTTCTTCTTTTACAGTTTCGATTGTGCGGAGCCTCCGCATGTTCACGTACGACGTGAGCGGAAAACGTGCAAGTTTTGGTTGGAGCCGCTGTCTTTGGCAACGAACGAACGGTTTACAGCGAAAGAGCTAAACCGTATACGCGGATTAATTTTCGAAAACCTGCGATTGATTCAGGAGGCATGGGATGAGCATTGCGGCTAGCGAAGCCCGAATTAGCCGGATCGAAGTGACGAATGAATTGATCACAGCGTACCTCATCGATGGCCGGATTATCAGCGTGCCACTGGCTTGGTCGTGGCGACTTTCCGGAGCGACTGACGAACAACGGCGCCGTTGGGAGTTGATCGGCGACGGCGAGGGTGTTCATTGGCCAGACATTGATGAAGACCTTAGCGCCCACGGTATGTTGCACGGAAGTCCCGCTCGGCCGCCAAAACAGGCGGCGCACTAATCGCCATCGAGAATTCTTGTGTGATCGCTGATCCGCATCGCGTTCACTCATCTATGAATCACGCCACCCTCGCCACCGAATTTGTTCACAACCGCGAACGGGCGCATTGGCATGACACGGCGCTGTGGTTTGTGCGCTCCAAGCGGGATAAGGCGGCGCACTCGCTGCCGGAGTGGGAAACGCTGCGCGAAACGGCGTCGGCCATCAAGTTTCACACCATGTCGCGGTTGGCCGATTATTTGGAGCAGTTCGAGCGGCAGGCCACGGCCTTGGGCGCCACGGTGCATTGGGCCCGCGATGCAGCGGAGCACAACCAAATTGTGCTCGATATTTTGCAGCAGCACGGCGTAAAAAAACTCGTCAAAAGCAAATCGATGTTGACCGAGGAGTGCCATCTCAATCCGTACCTGGAGCGGCACGGTATTGAAGTGACCGATACCGACCTGGGCGAACGGATCGTGCAACTCGACCGCAAACCACCCAGCCACATTGTGATGCCGGCCATTCACATGAAGAAGGAAGAAATTGGCGAGCTGTTCCACAAGCATTTGCAAACGGCGGCCGGGGCGACCGATCCGCAGTATTTGGCCGAAGTCGCCCGGCAACATTTGCGGCACAAATTTATGGAAGCCGATGCGGGACTGACGGGCGTGAATTTCGCCGTCGCCGAGACTGGCGGCTTCGTCGTCTGCACGAACGAAGGCAATGCCGATTTGGGCGTCTCGTTGCCGAAATTGCACGTCGCCAGCATGGGCATCGAAAAATTGATTCCCCGGGCGAAAGATTTGGGCGTGTTCTTGCGGCTGCTCGCCCGTTCAGCAACGGGCCAGCCGATTACAACGTATTCATCGCACTTCCACGGTCCGCGCCCCGGCGGCGAACTGCACATTGTGATTGTCGACAACGGCCGCAGCCAACTGTTGGCCAGCGGGGAATTTCGCGGCTCGCTAAAGTGCATCCGCTGCGGGGCCTGCATGAACACGTGCCCGGTCTATCGTCGCAGTGGCGGCTACAGTTACGAAAACACGGTGCCCGGCCCGATCGGCTCTATTTTAGCGCCGGCCCGCGATCCGCAGCATTATTACAGCCTGCCGTATGCGTGCAGCCTGTGCGGCAGTTGCACCGACGTGTGCCCGGTGAAAATCGACATTCACCATCAATTGCTCACCTGGCGGCGGGAACTGGCGGTGCACGGCCATTTGCCGTGGACCAAACGCTGGTCGATGAAGCTGGCCAGCATTGTGCTGCGCACGACTTGGTTGTATGGTTTGATGGGTCGTGCAGGGCGATTTATGCTGCGGCATTCGCCACGGTGGCTGGTGTACAATCGCTTGAATGCGTGGGGCCGGCAACGCGAATTGCCCCCCGCGCCACTCCGCAGTTTCCGACAGCTTTACCAAGAGCGTTATGCGAACAATAAGACATCTACAGGAGAAAACAGTGGAAACGGAGATTCTTTGCTGTGATCGCTTGGCTTTTTCCGTTCGTTGTACCGCTTAAATTTGCGGTGGAGGGTTTCACACTCCTGAGCATTCTTGCCGCCGCCTTCTCTGTTCTCTCTGTTTTCTCCTGTTCCTTCTGCCTTGCTTAGAGTGTCTTGTGCATCCGCTATTTGAAAATGCTTCGAAATTGACAGAAACAATCATCGCAGCCGCAATTGAAGTGCATCGCGATAAAGGTCCAGGGCTCATCGAATCGATCTATGAATGGTGTTTGCTCAAAGAGTTAGGATTGCGCGGCCTTCAATGCGTCAATCAAAAGTGCGTGCAAATCGAGTACAAAGGATTCCAACGCGAAGAACCATTGCGGTTTGATATTTTGGTG
>DATJYL010000089.1 GCA_035499655.1 Pirellulales bacterium | reverse complement strand
GGTGATAAAAGCCCATCGGCATGGTTTGCAAATGAGCGAAGATGTGATTGCGCAGATCGAACACGACGGCCTCGCCCAATTCCAGGGCCAACCGCTGGCGATAGTGCATGACCCATTGCGTGGTAAGGGCCAGAAGGGTGAAAGCCAGCATGCCCCACAGCACACCGGCCACATTGCCGGCAGTGACGGGCCCCTTGATGACAATCCACAAAATCCAAGTCAGCGCCGGGAGTTGAATCGACCGGATGACGACCAGGGTCAGCAGCCAATTCCGCTTGGATGCATAGGGCCAGGTGTAACTGAACAGCCGGCGAATGAGGGCCAGCTCCAGCGGGCGCATATCGACTTCACGCTCGTCATGATGGCCAAGCCGCGTGAGTGTGCGTGCGGGGGAGTAGGACATGCGATAGGAGTGAGTGGTGTGGAAGTGAGGGGTGAGCTGGAAAAAATCCTAATGACCAAGCATCAATGACCAATGTGGTTTGTGGTCCCCTGTGCTTTGTCCGTAGCCTTTGGTCATTGATGCTTGGGAATTGGTCATATTTCTCATGCGGCTTTCTCATCTCCGGAGGAAGATGTGGCGGCGGCGAGTTCCCAGTCGGCTTCGTTGGTTTGCAGCGAAGCGGCTTCTAAATAATGACCGTCCTGCTGCATCAATTGTTCGTGCGTGCCGGATTGGACAATGCGGCCTTCGTCGAGAACTAATACCCAATCCGCTCGGCGCAGAGTGCTAAGCCGATGGGCCACGACAAAAGTGGTGCGGCCCTGCATGGCCTGTTCCATGGCGAGCATGATTTCGTGCTCGGTTTCTGGGTCGACGGCCGCCAAGGCGTCGTCGAGAATTAAAATAGGCGGCTCCAGTAGGATCGCCCGTGCGATCGCCAGCCGTTGGCGCTGCCCGCCGCTGAGGTTGGAACCGTACTCGCCAATGACAGTGTCGTAACCGTGCGGCAATTGGACGATGAACTCTTCGGCGGCGGCAATTTTGGCGGCGCGCTGGATTTGCTGAGGCGTGGCTTCGGGATGTCCGAAGGCGATGTTCGCGGCCACGGTGTTGCTGAACAAAAAACTTTCCTGAAACACCAGGCCGACGTTGCGGCGGAGTTGATCGAGATCTAAATCGCGGACGTCGAGGCCGTCGATCAGGACGCGGCCGGCGGTGGCGTCGTAAAATCGCGGAATCAGGCTGAGCAGCGCGCTTTTGCCGACACCGGTGGCGCCGACGACGGCAATGCACTGGCCCGGCCGGGCTTCGAAATCGATTTTGCGGAGCACGGGGGCATCGGCGCGGTAGCCGAAATCGACGTGTTCAAAACGAACGTACCCTTTGGCCCGCGTGAACGGGACCGGGTGGGGCGGGTTTTGCACTTCCAGGGGTGCATCGAGCACTTCGAACACACGCTGAGCACCGGTCAGGCTGGCTTGGATGCTGTTGGCAATGTTCGTGACCTGGCTGACTTGATTGGCGAACTGCTGCAGCAAATTGGCAAACACGAACAAGCCGGCGCCCAGCGGCAGGTTGCCCTTCACAACGAGATAACCGCCGTAGCCCAGCAGCACGATCATGTTGATTTGCGTGAGAAATCCCATCACCGGCTGAAACATGCTCAGCCGCCAAAAGATTTTCTTCTTTTGGTCCATGACGGCGCGGCTGGCGGCGGTGAATTTTTCGATTTCCTCCTGCTGGCGGCCGAAGCCTTTCACCACTTGGACGCCCTGCACGTTTTCGGACAGCGTGAGAATAAGTTGATCGACGAGGGCGCTGTTCTTCATATACTCGGGCCGAACGGATCGCGAGAACAAGATGGCGCCGTACCACAACAGCGGCGTGGTGGCCAGGCAAGCCAGGGTCAAGGGGACGTTGACCGAAAGCATGTAAGCCAAATAGACTGCCAGCGAGAGGAGAACGGTCAGCACTTGGAGGATGACGCCGTCGACAAATTGGCGGACTGCTTGGACATCGCCGGCCACACGGTTAATGATCGAGCCGCTTTGATTGGCGTCGAAAAACCGAAAACTGAGCCGCTGGAGCTTGTCGTAGACCTGGCTGCGCAGTCGAATGACGATGCGCTGCACCAAATTGGAAAGGGTGACGGCGCTACAGTATCGCAGCGCGGCATGCACCAGCGCCAGGACTGCAATGGCGGCGGCAATGGCGCCGACCACGGCCAGCGGCGGCCAAGTTTGGGGCGGCTGCAAACCCAGCGGCCAGCGGGGAGTAACGGCGGCTGAGGGATCGACCCGGCTGCGGATGAAGTCAATGCCCAAACCGGTGAGACCCAATTGCGACAAAGAGAGAACCACCAACAGCACCTGCTGAGCGAGCACGACGAGGCAACCGGCTCGGTGTCGCCATCCCAAGCCGAGCAGGCGGCGAATGAGGAGCCAATTCGAGGGTGAGGATTGCGAGAGGCGACTCAACGTGGTGACAGCGGGCGAAAGTTGGAAAGCGAAGGCGGGGCGGCAGCGAGGGGGGGACCAGCGGCCGAGAAAGTTCACAATGCATTATAGCAACTTCGGCGGCAACGAATCCGGCGTGTGCGGAGAAAACAGTTTCCGTTACATTTTCCGATGGTAGACAATGATGGACAAAATGAAAAATTACCAAAGTTCGCGAAGGGGGGAAACATCGGTTGTCTGAGACGAGTTTTCTAATTCATTTCTAATGCGAACCGACGTTGCTTTGGCCCGGGGATGAGCATGGAGCATTTTTTTCAGCATTTTTGGCCGCACATTACCACGGCAGCGGTATTGATTGTGGAACTGCTGGCCGCCGGGCATGCGGTGCTGTACAAACGCGACACGCGGGCCACGATTGGCTGGGTGGGGCTGATTTTGCTGACGCCGCTGTTGGGGGCGGTGCTGTATTGGACGTTCGGCATTAACCGAATTCACCGCCGGGCAAGATTGCGTCGCAGCGGCGAAACGGGCGCTGAGCCCGCGGCCAAGGAACACGCCGCGCCGCCGGAGTTGGTGGAAAAGACTTTAGGACGGAAAGGAGAGCACTTTGAGCGGCTGGTGGAACTGGTCGGAAATGCAACCGAGCGACCGCTGCTAGTGGGCAATAAAATTGAACCGCTGGTGGGAGGAGACGAAGCATATCCGGCGATGTTGCAGGCCATCGACGGCGCCCAGCGGTCGATTTCGCTGGCCAGTTACATTTTTGACAATGACCGGGTGGGTAAATTATTTTCTCATGCGCTGAGCCAGGCCCAACAACGGGGCGTGGAAATTCGCGTGCTGATTGACTACATTGGCGCGCGGTACACGTTTCCGACGATTGTGCATGCGCTGCGTGAAGCCAAGGTTCGGACGGAAACATTTATGCGCTCGCTGGTGCCGGGTTACTTCGCGTATTTCAATTTGCGAAGTCACCGCAAGATCATGGTGGTGGACGGCACGTTGGGATTCACCGGAGGCATGAATATCCGCGAAGGATGTTGGCTTTCGGAGCATCCGAAACAGCCGACGAAGGATCTCCATTTTCGCGTGCAGGGACCGGTGGTGACGCAATTGCAGGAAGTGTTTTCCGAAGACTGGGTGTTTAGCACGGGCGAAGTCCTGAAAGGGGAATTGTGGTATCCGCCGCAAGCAGCGGCCGGGGAAACGCTGGCGCGGGGCATTGCCTTTGGACCGGACGAAAGCAAAGGGATTATTGGGCTAACGTTGATCGGCGCTGTGGGCGTGGCGCAACGAAAAGTGTCGATTGTGACTCCCTATTTTCTGCCGGACGAGGCGATTGTGTCGGCGCTGAATGTCGCGGCCATGCGCGGCGTGGAAGTCAACATTGTGCTGCCGCAAAAGGGGAATCTGATCACCGTACAGTGGGCCATGCAGGCCACGCTATGGCAGGTATTGCAACACGGATGCAAAGTCTGGCTGACGCCGCCGCCGTTCGATCACACCAAGTTGATGGTGGTCGACGGAATATGGACATTATTGGGCTCCAGTAATTGGGACCCGCGCAGCCTGCGGTTGAACTTTGAATTTGACGTGGAATGCTACGACCGTGAGCTGGCGGGGCAAATCGATGGCCTGGTCGCAAAACTGATGTCAGCAGCGCGGTCCATCACGCTGGCCGATGTTGATGCCCGCAAACTGCCGGCACGTCTGCGGGACGGTATTGCAAGACTGGCGTCGCCGTATCTGTAAACCATTGCGAGATAAAGATTTTTATCGCGTTGGATGGTGCCTAGCAAAAATTCCAAATTGTGAAACTGGGCAATCTATGTGATCCATTGGCTTTTTAAGAAGAGGGCATTAGCTGGAACACCCCACCATTGCCAATATCTCCGGCCATGCTGACCAATCGGTAAATTTTTTTTATCTTCACCACCTTATCATCTTCGAGGTGTGGCGATATACTCGTGCCGTCGCCCGCTATGCACACTACGGACAAGGAAATCTGGCAAGGCATTTTACCTTAGACAATTGGAGATGGGCCATGAAGTCGCAACGCAAGTTAAAGAGCAACCGCTGGGGCTTTGAACAATTGGAATACCGCCAAATGTTGGCGGGCAATGTTACGGTGGGACCCGACCCGAGCGACAGCAATCGATTGCTGATCATCGGCGACAACAGCGCGAATGTGATTACGGTGACCCAAACCGCGGCGAATACGTTCAAGGTTACCGGCGCCGGAACGAATATTATCGGCGCCCAGCCAGTCAGCAACATCACGGATGGGATTTTCATCGATATGATGGGGGGCAACGATTCCGTCACGGTCAAGAATATGACCGTTAATGGTGACACCGACGGCATCAGCTTAGGAATTCTGTTGGGTGCCGGAACCGATGCCCTGGTGATGTCCAGCGTGACAACCGAATACGCCTGCGGCATTGACGGCGGAGCCGGAGTGACTGCCGTGGCCATCAACAAATGCACCTTCGGTTACGATTTGGGCGTTCATACCTATGACAGCGCGGATGCCGTGGCAATTACCAACTCCACGGTTTACGGGGCGCTGACCGTTCAGCTTGGCAATGGCACCAACGCACTCACGATGGTGAGCGACAAAGTGCTAAAACTCAGTGACGGTGGCGGCGGCACGCCGTCGGAAGGCTTTAGTGACGAATTCGATGTGCTGATATGTGCCTTCGATCCGGAGATCGACTGCGGCGCCTATATTAGCGGCGGCAGCGGCGTGGACGCCATTGCGATGACGAGCGTCACGATCAATTGCTTGACGGAAATCGATACCTGCAGCGGCGCCGACGCCGTGGTCATTAGCAATTCCTGCTTTGGCGATGCACCGGTTTCCGATCCTTCGGATTTGTGCTGGAAGGATTTTGAGGAAAGCGGCTTGTGCATTGAAACGGGCCTGGGAAGCGACGCCGTGGCGATTGCCAACACCACCGTTTACGGGTTCCTGCAAACCGACACTTCCGGCGATATTTGCTGCCCATGCTTCTGCTGGGGGGCAACGACCGAGGATACGCCTGATACGCCATCAACTCCGGTTGGCGACGGCAACGATGCGGTGTCGCTGGCAAATGTCAAAGTGCTGGGCTCGGAAGCGGCGCAAGTCCTGGAGTGCTGTTGCTGCTGCAGCAAGCACGAGATTCAATCTGTTACCAACGACGTTACGCCGGACACTAGCAGCGGCAGCTGGTGCTGCTGCTGCTGCGAGTTCTATGTGCTGGAAAGTGGCGTGCTGCTGGTTTACACCGGCAACGGGTCGGACGCGGTAGCGCTGGCCAAGGTGACCACCGATGCGGAAGCTGCAATTTACACCACGGACTATAGCAGCCTCGACGGGAACGATGCCGTGTCGATCGCGAATTCCAGCTTCAACCAGTGCGACCTGGAGTTGTGCTGTGGCCAACTACCATATGTTCAATCGGGCGGCTTAGTGATTGGGACGGGCTGTGGAAACGATGCCGTGGCAATTGCGAAAGTGAACGTGGTTGGTTCGGCCGACATTTGCACCGGCGCGGGAACCGATGCCGTGGCAATTAACGCCCTCGTGGCCGACTGCATTTTTGCGGATTTGGGACCGGGCAGTCATGACGCCTTGACGGTGACCAACAGCTCGGCGGACTACGCGGCGTTTTATGACGACGGTGGGTCGGGCGGCGTTTTTGTGCGGGCCCACAACCACTTCACCAATCAAACACCTCCGCCAGGCGTCACCGCCGGCAACGGTTTTCAATACGTGATTGGTTCGTGATTGGTTAAGAAGAGCGCCAACGGGTGAGGGCCATTACGCCACCGCCCGTTTTACAACGAAGAGTTTTGAATTAGCAGCGTGCTAGCTTCTCAATTTCCGCGATGGAATTGGGAAGCGGGCGCGCTGTTTTTTGTTGCAGCTTGCAGTTCTTTACAATAATCTCGACATCGCATATCGGACCGCTTGACGAGGAAAATATGCTTAGATAATTTGCAACTTGAGGCAAGGCATTATTCTTGGAATTACGAGGAATAAGCCATGAGAACAGCGAAGCTGTTGAAGATGCAACTTGGATTCGAGCGACTGGAAGAGCGGACCGTGCTGAATGGCACGGTAACCGTCGATAGCTTGACAACGAGTCCGGGAACATTGACCGTGGCCGGCGATAGCCAGAACAACGCGGTAATCATCCACCAAATTGGCAAGAACGTCGACGGGAATCCCATCATTCAAGTCCTGGGAGCCGGAACGAAGCTCAGCAACTTGGACACCGGCCAAACCGGCTATTCGTTCACCTTCGGGTCGACTGGCGGAGACGATATTACCGCCGTCGACATTGAAATGGGAGGCGGGAGCGACAGGGTCACGTTCACCAACACTACCGTGAGCGGTCCGATCACCGTGAACATGGATGATCCTGGTTCCGGCGGCTTCGGCGATGGAAACGACGTGTTGAGCATGTCGAACGTGCACACGACGGGTGACGTTATCAACATCAACTTAGGCAGCGGCACGAATGTGGCCACGTTGGTCAAGGTAAGTTCCGAGGGGGATTTCTCGCTGGATGGCGGCAATGGGCGCGATGTGGTGGCGCTGAATTCCGTGGCGTCGAATGCATCGGGAGAGCTGAACGATACGTTTTCCGTTGATCTTGGCGGGGGTCGGTTCAATACCCTGGCGGTCATCAATTGCTCGGACGGCAACGGCAACGGAGACGGCGAATTTGAAGACGATGGAACCAGCGGAATCATTACCGGCGTCGGCAATCATTTTGCAACCCAAACGATTATCGGCTTCCAGTTCCGATACGGCGATCTGAAACATGACCTCGCTTAGTTGCCAATCGCGGTTTGCTTAACAGCGGCGACACTTGTCTGAAAGTTGAAAATTCAAGCGAGAGTGATTTATAGCCCGGCCGGGATAGTCGGGCTATTTTTTTGGGCCGTTGTTCGCCGGGGCCGGCAAGGGTGCGCTGTTTTTTTCCGCCGCGTTTTTTTCCTCGGCAGCGCTGGGGCGAAAGTATTGCGGCGCCAGCGAGAAAACATTGTCGCGCCGGCCCGATTGAAATTGCCTCCAAGCGAGCAGACCGACGGTGGCGGCTTTGGGCATCCACAACTGGCGATCGATAATCACGACATCGTTGGGTAATTGGGAAGCCAGCTTCGATAATCCTGGCCCGCTAACGGCCTGTCCGGGTGATAATTGCGCCAGCCAGGCGGTGTTGTCTAAAAGCAGTGTTTGGTCGTGCGCTTGCCAGGCGCTCGGCGAGGCGCCATTTGACGGGCGAATAAATCGCTGGGCAAAAACTTGGTTTCGCTGGGCATCGATGAGGGCCCATAAATCGGTATTTTCGGGTGGCACCTGTGCGGCAATCACTTCCAGAGTATTGACGCCCAGCACTGCTGTCCCCACGGCATACGCGAATAGTTTGGCCGTGGTCACGCCGACGCGCAAACCCGTGAATGAGCCTGGCCCCACCGCCACGGCGACTAACTGCACATCGGCGGATTTCCAACCCACGGTCTGCAAGAGCAATTCGACGGCGGGCGCCAGTGACTGGGCGCTGCGCAACTGCGGGTCCAGATCAGTGCTGAACACGAGCCGGCCGTCGTCCAGGGCTGCCAAGCTGCCAGTGAGATCGATGGTTTCAAGAGCTAAAATACGCATCCGTCGGCGTGAGTGGTGAGAGTCGAGTCGGTGGTGGCGGTTGGATTGGAGCGGTGCGATTTTGCGCAATATGAGAATGTGGGTCGCCAAGAAAAACGGTGGGCTTCGGCCAAATCGGCCCCGGCGGTAAGGTGCGACGCAACTGCCTATCGGGCAACGGCTTGACCGCGCTGGCCTCGGTTCGTAGACTGCCAGTTTAGCCTTGTCGGCGGCGACAAGATAGAATGAATTAGCATCGCCGCTAATTCGGTGGGTCCTAAGCGGACACCGCCGTCGGTTCCTTTTTGTAATAGTCAGGTCCAGCGCGCGTGAAGCGAGCCCTCATCAGCGACATTCACAGCAATCTCGAAGGCCTGGAGGCCGTATTGGCTGACATCCGCGCCCAGGGGATCACGGAGATTTTTTGCCTGGGCGATATTATCGGTTACGGGCCCAATCCGCGCGAGTGCATTGACCTGGTGATGAATTGCAAAATGTGCCTATTGGGCAATCACGATCAAGGGGCCTTGTTCGACCCCGAAGGGTTTAACAGCGGCGCGGAACGAGCCATTTTTTGGACCCGCGAGCAATTGGAAAATCCGCGCGGCAACCCGGACGACAACGCCAAACGGTGGGAGTTTTTGGGCGAGCTTCCGCGGACCCACAAGGACAATGGTTTTTTGTATGTTCACGGTTCGCCGCGCAATCCACTGAACGAATACGTGTTTCCCGAGGACACCATTTGCAGCCCCAAGAAATTGGAGCGGAGCTTTGCGCTGGTGCAGCGGTGTTGTTTTCAAGGACACACGCACGTCCCGGGGGTGTTCACGGAGAGCATGAATTTTTTGAGTCCGGAGGAACTTAATTTCCAATACATGGTGGGCGCGGAAAAGGCGATGATCAATGTCGGTTCGGTTGGTCAGCCGCGCGACGGCGATCCGCGGGCCTGCTACGTGGTTCAGGAAGACGACAAAATTACCTACCGGCGGGTGGAATATCCGGCTGACAAAACGCGGCAAAAAATTCACGACATTCCGGAACTGGATAATTTCCTGGGTGATCGGCTACTGGAGGGCCGGTGAGCACAGGCCAAGGGTCGAAAGGTCGAAAAGTCAAAAGCCAAAGAGTCTGATGAAGTAAACACGGGCTCTTGGGGTTTCGACATTTCGACTTTCAGACCCTTTTATTTTTAGCAGCCGTATTGGCAAACGCACCACGCGGCATTATAGCGGTAAGGAATTCTTCGTGGAAAACCGACGTTTCATCATCTTCATCATCGGTTCGATCGCCATTCTGATAGCCAATTTTTGGTTTTGGTCGATCATTCACCCCCCGGCGCCGCCGCAACCCGCCGTGCAGCAAGCACAAAATAAGGGAGGGGCAGAAAAAAAAGCCGCGGAAAACAACGGAGCGGAGAAGGCGAAGGGGGAAGCGCAAAAGCCGAATGACGAAGTCGCTCCGGCTGCCGGGGAGGCTCGGGGCAATGTGGCCGAAGCGCCGGAGCCCGCCACGCAACATTTTACGCTGGGCTCGGCTGACACAAGCGATAAGAATCCGTACCGGTTGCTGGTCATGCTGACCAACCAGGGGGCGGCGGTGGAACGCATCGAGCTGAGTGATGCGAAGTATCGCGATCTGGAAAATCACAGTGGATATTTGGGACATTTGGCGGCGGAAAATGCTCCCGACGGCGCCAAAGTGAATGTGGTGGCGCCCGGCACACCCGCCGCAATTGCCGGGCTATTGCCGGACGACGTGATCAGTGCGGTCGACAAGCACCCGATTGCGGATGCCGACGGCCTGGAAAAAGCATTGAAGACGACTTCGCCAGGGCAACAAATTGAGTTGGCGGTTCTGCGCAGCGGGCAGCCGCAAACCATTTCAGTGACGCTGGGCACGCGGCCACTAGAAGTGGTGCGTCCGGAACTGTTCACGGCAGAGATGCAGATTCCGCAGCCGCTAGATATTGTGGCCGGCAGCGCGCACGATCCGCTTTCGTTTCTGTTCACGTTTTATCAAATCGATAAAAAAACTTTGGCGGATGATAAAACGGACATGAACGATAAACCCGCGGCTTCCGATGCGCTGGCAAGCCTGAACGCGGAATTGCCGGGCGTAAAGCTGCGATCGGCCAATTGGGAAGGAAAACAAATCGACGCCGATACGGTGGAATTCGCTCGCTCGTTGCCCAAATTGGAACTGGAAGTCGTCAAGCGCTACCGAATTGCGAAAGACAACGGCGACAAGCCGAACCAGCCGGCGTATCATCTGACGCTGGAAATTGAATTGCGGAATATCGGCAGCGCGGCGCATACGGTGTCGTATCAACTCGATGGCCCTACCGGCTTGCCCACCGAAGGCTGGTGGTACACCAGCCGGCCGTCGCGCAGTTGGGGCGGCATTGGCGTGCGCGATACGGCGTTGTTGTTGCAGGGAAAAGACCCGGCGCTGATTAGCCCCATGCTGACGGAATCCGGCAAGCTCGATCCGCCGTATCGGTCGGAAGACCCGGATGCCTTGTTGGTGTATGCCGGAGTTGACGCACAATACGTGGCTTCAGCACTGTTGCCGACGCCGCTGAAAGATCGCGAGCCGTGGCTGGCACAGATCAAGCCTATTTTAGTCGGTAAAATACCGACGGACCCGCACTATAAAACCTTGGGCGACGTTTCCTGCCGGTTGGTCAGCGTGAGCGAGACGTTGAAGCCGGGTGCCGCTCCGCTGGTTCACACCTACACGCTATTTGCCGGCCCGAAGCAGCCGGATTTATTGGCGCAATATCCGCTGTCGGGCGAACCGCAGGATAATCTCGGCGAGTTGGTTTATTATGGCTGGCCAATTTGGGCAGCGGTGGCCCGGCCGATGACGCATATTTTGCATTTTTTCTATGGCCTAGTTGGCAATTATGGGCTGGCGATCATCATGCTCACGGTGCTGGTGCGCGGCTGCATGTATCCGCTCACGCGCAAGCAAGCGGCCAGTGCGCAAAAAATGCAGGAGCTGAAGCCTGAACTGGACCGCATCAATGAAAAATATAAGGGAAAGGCAGAAGAAAAAACGCGAGCCATGCAGGAGTTGTACCGCAAGAACAATTTCAATCCGATGGCGGGCTGCATGTTGGCATTTGTGCAATTGCCGATTTTCATTGGCTTGTATCGATCGTTGATGATCAACATCGATTTGCGGCAGGCGCCGCTGTTGGGCAGCGCGATTCATTGGTGCTCCAATTTGGCCGCGCCCGACATGCTGTGGTACTGGAAAGACACGCCTCTGATTCCAACTTTCCTAACCGCTTACCGGGGCTTTTTGTCTCTGGGGCCGTACTTGAACATTTTGCCGATTTTCACGGTCACGTTGTTCATCATTCAACAGCAAATGTTTATGCCGCCAGCGACTGACGATCAAACCAGGACGCAGCAAAAAATGATGAAGTACATGCTGCTGTTAATTGCCTACGCCTATTACACGGTGCCCAGCGGACTGTGCTTGTACATTATTTCTTCCAGTATTTGGGGCATCGCCGAGAAAAAGCTGTTGCCCAAAACGAAAAAAAATCCTGACGGCACGCTAGCGACCGTGGGGAGCCGAGCGGGCACTTCTGCTTCCGGCAATGGCGCGGCAGCTCGGCGCGATCGAAAAAAGCAGCGCGGCAGATAACAGGCAAATCGGAAGAGAACGGCCCAAGGCGGCGCGGTGGAAGACAAACGCGAGTTGCGGCTTCGTGATTGGCTCTACTCTTTGTTGCCATGCTTACGCTTGACGACACCATCGCCGCTGTGGCTACGGCTCCTGGCGGGGCCGCCCGGGGAATTGTACGGCTGAGCGGGCCGCAGGCCGTGGAGATTATTTCGCGGTGTTGCCAGGCACTGGACAGCGCGATGGATTGGAAGCGATTGACGCAACCCACGGCGGTTGCGGGCAGCTTCATGTGCACATCATCGAGCGATTTGCCTTCAGATGCTCGATTGCTGCAACTTCCGGCCAACATTTTTCTGTGGCCCACGGCGCGGAGCTACACGCGGCAGCCGCTGGCGGAAATTCACACGCTGGGTTCGCCGCCGCTATTGCAGCTGGTGCTGCAAACCGTCTGCGCTGCGGGGGCCAGGCTGGCTCAGCCCGGCGAATTCACGCTGCGGGCGTTTTTGGCCGGGCGCATCGATCTGGTGCAAGCGGAAGCGGTGTTGGGAGTGGTCGAGGCGGCGGATCGCCGGCAGTTGCAGACGGCGCTTGCGCAGTTGGCCGGCGGATTGTCGCAACCATTGCAACAGCTCCGAGACGAGCTGCTTGATTTGCTGGCGGACTTGG
>DATJYL010000088.1 GCA_035499655.1 Pirellulales bacterium | reverse complement strand
CTTCCTGGCCAACGCCACCGGCGACCGCGTCATCGCACGTGTGGTTTCCATGACGCATTGATGTAAACTGTTTTCCCATTGGAATCAATAGGGTTTCAACAAAGCCCTTCCATCACTGATTATTGGTCATTTGAGCGGCATCAAACGAGCATTACTCGAAGGTGAAAAACGACCAACATTTCTTGAATTTCTCCATACTGAGCTTCGGTCGAGAAGGGGCATCTACGCGCTCTACAGTAAAAGAGGACAGTTGTACTACACAGGTAAAGCGACTGATCTATCGAAGCGACTGAACCAACATCTGAAAGACAGGCATGGCGAAAGCTGGGATAGGATGGCTCTCTTTCTTGTTGCTGACTCGGTCAATGTTGCAGAACTAGAAGGCCTCGTTGTGGCAACGGCCAAACCGCCCGGCAACAAACAGAAACCGAGAATCGGGCAAGATCTCCGAACGACTACGTAGGTACTTACGGCAAGACGCAGTTCTGCAAATTGATCAAGCAATCTATCCTGAGAAACAGCGGCCCCTAGATACTCTCTCACGTCGCATAACCGCAAAAAAATTGACAAGTGTAAGTCAGTCACAACTTGCCAGGGTTCTCGGTGTTTCTCAGCCATTCATCAGTCATCTTTCCAGGAATGGAAAGATGAGGAAATATATTCTGGAAGCAGGAAAACGAGATGCCGTCTTGCTTCTTTTGCAGAAAGCTAAAGCCAATAAAATTTGAGAACGTGCCGATTAACTATTTTGCAGATACAGGCATGGCAACAATCGTCTGATCAAATTTCGATTTTGCCGGGTTGGTGCCCGATCTGCTATACTTGAAGCAAGCCCAGCGGAGCCAAATCAACCATGGTTGTCTTCGACCGAATTACATCCGATCCGGCGGTGATGAATGGCCAGCCATGCATTCGTGGTCTGCGGCTCACCGTGCGCCGCGTGCTGGAAGCGCTGGCCACTTATCCCGACCGCGAACAACTGCGGGCCGAATATCCGGAATTGGAAGATGAAGATATCCGGCAGGCCCTGGAATACGCCGCCGCGTAGCTGTGCCGCAGCTTGCTTGTTGAAAAGTGCTCATGCCGCATCGGTGAACTGACTTATCCGAATATCGCCGCCGGGCAGGTGAGCGATCAGTTCCAGCTTGCCGCCTAGTGCCTGAATCAGTCGGTTCAGCGTGCTGATTTGCATGTCGTCTTGTGATTCCAGCCGCGAGAGTGTCGGCTGCTTGATGCCCAAAATCGCCGCCATTTCTTCCTGGGTTTGCCCAGTCAGACGGCGAATTTCCGCTAGCAGCATTTCCGCCATCATTTCTTTGGCTTTTGCTCGGGCCCGCGCCAAGCTCTCCGGCTTCATTTTTGCCTGAAGTTCTCGAAAGTTTTTTGCCATTAGATCAATCCTTCTTTGCGGAGCGCTTCCAAATGCTCATCGTACAATCGATCCGCCAGTGGAATCATGCGCTCATAAAATCGTGTATCACCAGTTTTATCCCCTCCAATTAACAGAATCGCGAACCGGCGAGGATCAAATGCGAAAAAGGTTCTGAGTGGAGTGCCGCGATGCTGTGTTCGCAATTCTTTCATGTTGGAGTGCTTTGAATTCTGCACCGAATCCACATGCGGTCGAGGAAGATGCGGGCCGCGCTCTTGCAGCAATTCAACAGATGCTTCTATGGCTTCCCGTTCTCCTTCCTCGAGCGTATTCCACCACGACTCAAACTCATCGGTGAATTCAACTTCCCACGCCATAATTATAGCCTATAAACTATATGTGTCAAAAGCTATGAATGCCTTCCGGCGTGATCGAGTGTTTAGCAGCGGTGGATAGGTCCACAGCTAATATACAAACTGGACCACTCCCAGAAAGGGTGGTCAGTAGTTCTTAATAAAACACTCCCAGCCACACGGTCGGTTGTGTCGGGTCGGTCCAGTCGATGCGGTGGCGGCGGTGGGCGGGGATGTTGATGCACGAGCCGGTAACCATTTCCAGCGGCTCATTTTGATCTTCAAACGCCAGTCGAGCAGCGCCGGAAATTAGCACCACAAATTCATGCTCGTCTTGGTCGTACCAAAAGCCCGGCGGTGAAGCGTGCCCTTGCGACACGACGCGCACAATCTGTACTCCCGGCACGCGTACTAGCACATCCACCAATTCCTCGGGTAAACTCTCCGGAATCTCCGCCAGCAGATTTTCTATGCCACGCATCGCTGCCTTCTCCAATCTGGACTCCGTAATCAGTAATCTGCAATCTCTTCATTCCGAAATACTCCCGTCAAGGTCTCTCTGGAACTTTAAACCAAATGGTTTATAATGCCGGCGTCTGATTTACCCAGGAGAAACCCATGAGCGGCATCCGCCTCCTCGTTGGCACCAAAAAAGGCGCCTTCATTTGCACGTCCGACGGCAAGCGCAAAAAATGGAATATCGAAGGCCCTCTGTTTGCCGGATGGGAAATTTACCACATCAAAGGATCGCCCATTGATCCCAACCGCATTTACGCCTCGCAAACCAGCGATTGGTTTGGCCAGGTCATTCAGAGCTCCGAGGACGGCGGCAAAACGTGGATCCAGCCCGGCACGCCGCCGGGCGAGCCCACCACCACGCCCGAAGGCTTTCCCAAAGGGGAAAGTAACAAATTTGTGTACGACACTTCGCCCGAAACCGGCCGCCCGCTGACCACGCACCAATGGTACGATGGCACCCAGCACCCCTGGGAATTCAAGCGCGTCTGGCATCTGGAACCATCACCGACTGACCCCGACGTCGTTTACGCCGGCGTGGAAGATGCCGCGCTATTTCGCTCGTCCGACGGCGGCCGGTCCTGGCACGAACTTGCCGGCTTGCGCGGCCACGGCACTGGACCCAAATGGTCGCCCGGGGCCGGCGGCATGGGCTTGCACACCATTCTGATCGACCCGAAAAATCCGCAGCGAATCTACGTCGCCATCTCCGCCGCCGGGGCCTTCCGCACTGACGACGGCGGCAAAAACTGGAAGCCCATCAATCGCGGCCTGCGGAACGATTATCTCCCCGACCCCACGCCTGAAGTCGGATTCTGCGTTCACGACATGGTTCTGCATCCGTCTCGGCCAAATACCGTGTTCATGCAATTGCACGGCGGCGGTGGAATTTTGCGCACCGACAACGCCGGCGATCAGTGGACAGTGGTCCGTGGCAACCTGCCGACCGATTTCGGCTTCCCGATCGACGTTCACGCCCATGAACCGGAAACCATTTACTGCGTTCCCATGGAGCAAATGCCGGCGCGAACTCCGCCCGAAGCCAAACTGCGCGTCTACCGCAGCCGAAGCGGCGGAAACCAATGGGAACCCCTTTCCCGCGGCCTGCCGCAAGAAAATTGCTTTGTGAACGTGCTGCGCGAAGCAATGGCCGTCGATTCGCTCGATCCTTGCGGAGTCTACTTCGGCACTAGCGGCGGCGAGGTGTACGCCTCAGCCGATGCCGGCGACAGTTGGGCTCCCGTCGCCGAACATTTCCCGTACGTCCTTTCCGTCGAAGCCCAAACGTTGCCCTGATCGCTACACCGACGAACTTATCGTGAATCCCGCCGATACCAAAATAATTCGCGTCGCGCTTCCTTATCACCTGCGACTGCTGGCGCACATCACCGGCGAAGCCCAGCTCGAAGTTGCCGGCCAACTCACCCAGCGCTCACTACTTGATGCCCTGGAAGCTCGTTACCCCATGCTCTGCGGCACCATTCGCGATCAGACGACCGGCAAGCGCCGGCCCTTCCTGCGCTATTACGCCTGCCAGGAAGATCTTTCCCTGGAGTCACCCGACACGCCGCTCCCCGCGGCCATCGCATCAGGCGCCGAACCATTCCTGATTATCGGAGCCATCGCAGGCGGCTAGAGATCGTTTCACGATCATGTAGCGGCCCCGGCGCGCCGGGGTCCCCAGCCGCTGAGGACAGCGGCTACTACATCCGCTACACGTTCGTGGGATGCGCTCTAGAGCCAAATCCCCTCCACCCGCGCTGCCAAACAAAAAGCCCGGGTCCAACAACCCGGGCCTGGTAGTTCAATTCGTACTTCAAACGTCGCACTTTCGCCCAGTGCACCGCACAGCTCATCCCTGCCGCGCTTACTCGCCTTCTTTAACCAGCGGTTCCTTCTTCTCGGTGATGACCGGGCATTGGGGCGCCATTTCGGCATTCAGGGCGGTAAAATCTTTCCACTGCTCCGGCAGGTTGTCTTCGTGGAAAATGGCTTCGACGGGGCATTCAGGCACACAGGCCTCGCAATCGATGCATTCATCCGGATGAATGTACAGCATCATCTCCCCTTCGTAGAAACACTCGACCGGGCAGACCACTACGCAGTCAGTGTATTTGCATCCGAAGCACGGCTCGGCGACAACGTGAGTCATTGACCAATCGCTCCTTTCACAGGAAAGTTTGCACCACAGATTGCCCTGGGCAACTTCTTGTATCGAACAGACTTTAGCGGGTAATTCAGAGTTTCTGCGCGAATCATAGTTACGCAGGCAGGCACTGTCAACCGCTCCGGACCAGCGAAAATGGCAAGTTGTAGGGGCTATTTCAGACCTCCCAGTGAAAGCCTGGCTTGAAGATACAAGGCCGTACCCCGGTACCGGTCAGGCAATTTTTAAGGGATGCCAATTTCGGGAAGCAACGACCCGGTGTAAAGCACGAAGATCGAGGTGGATTGCATCGGGTAGCGTCTTGCCCGTTCAGTCGAAGAATGTATGGCTCGATCGGGGCTTTCGTATTGCCTCAGCCATTTATTGTACGTAAAATCTAGGAAGTAGGGCCTTTGCGCGCTCGAGCAAGTCCGGATATTTGTTTTCAGTTCGCACGGGATTTCCGATTCCTGGACACACAGGAGGTGTCGGCGGCGTGGTCCGCGGGGACCGCCAGATCTGCTGAAAATCCCAGCACCGCCGAAGCCTGGAATCGCCTGACCATCGGGCAGTCGGCGGGGGCGAAAGGTTGTTGTTGCCGTGGCATTGTCGGAAATCGATCGCAATTTGTTGGGCCGCTGTCTCGCCCGAAAACCCCGGGCGTGGGAAGATTTCGTAGATCGATACATGGGCCTGGTGTTGCATGTGATCGATCATTCGGCCCAAAGCCGCGCCGTTCGACTGGCGCCCCCCGACCGTGAAGATTTGGTCGGCGAAGTGTTCCTGGCGATTGTAAAGGACGATTTCGCCGTACTGCGCCGCTTTCGTGGCGAAGCTAGCTTGGCCACGTATCTCACCGTCATCACCCGGCGCGTGGCCATCAACAGGCTCGTTCACAAACGCAATGTTCATACCGGCGATGGAGTCGTGCACCAAGCCATGCGGGTGCTGCCCGACAACGGTTTTGCGCCGGGGCAACCGCTGAGTAATCGAGACGAAGTCACCCGACTGCTGGAGGAACTCGAAGGAACCGAGGCCCAGGTCGTGCGCATGTATCATCTAGAAGGCAAAAGCTACCAGGAAATTAGTTCTTTAATGGGCATGCCCGAAAACAGCATCGGGCCAACTCTTTCACGTGCCCGCGAAAAAATGCGCCGCGCCGCCGGCATCGCCGCGGAATAAGGCATCGCCTAATTTCAACGGTTGAACCGCGGCCGTGTTAAAATTTTTCCTACCAAACTGCGCACCCTGATTGACAATGGAAAAATAATTGCATATACACAGTATGCAACCTGTTTCCGGCTTGTTTGATCGATAACACACCGACGGTTTGTCGAACAGGGGGGGCGGTTGCTCACAGCTCAGATTCCTGGCCCTCGGCGAGTTAAGCGCCGTCCCCCTGTTCCACAAACCGCTTGCCAGTTCCCCACTGCACCCGCTGCTCATGCGGCCTTCTGTGTGATTCGCCTTCGTCGCGCCACCGATGGCGTTTCTAGCTCCCCACCCTCTTTGCAGGGCACTGCCAGGGAAGGTACAGTAAAGGTTCGAAGAGCTGGTTATCAACCGTCTCGGGGGGGGATTGGTGCTAAGCCGACAATAGGGCGCACGCTGCGCCGAACAGCCGGGCTTGGGCCGCTCTAGCAATCACCGCTCCCCAATCTCAGCGAGGTAATTTTCATGTCGCACCGCGGAACTAATCGTCGACAGTTTTTGCAAACCGCAGCCGCCGCCGGCGCTGCCTCCATGACGCCCTATTGGTTTACCAGCCGGGCCGGTGCACAAGAATCCTCAGCCAACGATCGCCACGTGATCGGCTGCATCGGCACCGGCGACCGCTGGCACGGCGCGATTGGGCCGGGAATCAAAAAACACGGCGACATCGTGGCCGTCTGCGATGTCGATAAAAATCATCTTCACAACAACGGCTTACAAGTCGCCGGCGAAAAGGCGGATGCCTACGAAGATTACCGCCGCATCTTGGATCGCAAGGATATCGACATCGTCACCGTCACCACGCCCGACCATTGGCACAGCAAAATCTTGATCGAAGCGATGCAAGCCGGCAAAGATGTCTACTGCGAAAAGCCGATGACCCTGACCATCGACGAAGGCAAAAAAATCTGCCAGGTGCAAAAGCAAACGGGCCGTGTCGTTCAGGTCGGCACGCAACAGCGCGATTCGTTTTGGACCAAACTGCCACGGTTCGAAAGCGACATTACGCCTCCAAAATTCCATCGGCAGTTCTTGCTTGCCGTAGCGCTGGCCCAGTCTGGCCGGTTAGGCAATGTGCAGCGGGCGAAAATTGTGATTCGTACCAACCCGGTTTGCCCCGCATTACCGACGGTTGACGTACCGGCGGAGCTCAATTGGGACATGTGGCAGGGCCAAGCGCCGCTGGCCGATTACGTGCAAGGCGCCAATGCCCAGTCTTCCAATAAAAGCTTTCCCGCCAGCCGCTGCCACTACGAATTCCGTTGGTGGTACGAATACTCCGGCGGTAAGCTCACCGATTGGGGCGCTCACCACATCGATATCGCCCAATGGGCCATCGAAATGGACCACAGCGGTCCGGTCAGTGTGGAATCGACCGGCGAAATGCCCGTGCCCTACGAGAACGGATTTGCCACCGTCCACGACCAATACAATTGCCCTAAAAAGTTTAACGTCACTTGCAAATTCCCCAACGGCAAGGAAATGACCATCGCCAGCGGAAATGAAGACAGCATTTGGATCGAAGGCGACAAGGGGGAACTTAAAGTCAACCGCGACACGCTGAAAGACATCACCGGCGATGCCGTCATCAGCATGATCGATGATCCACTGCCTGATGATTTGTTCCTTAAACTCTGCAAAGGGAAGAAACTACAGCCGGAAGAACACGAACTGGAATCGCACATGGCGAACTTCATTGAATGTGTGCGCGATCGCTCGCTGCCCATTTCCGACGTGCATACGCACCATCGAGCTGTCAGCACGTGCCATTTGGCAAACATCTCGCTCCGCTTGAACCGCCCGCTCCAGTGGGATCCAGAAAAGGAAGAAATCGTCGGCGACAGCGACGCTAACAACTGGGTGGCCCGCGAGCAGCGCAAAGGATACGAAATTAAGGTGTAAAAACCGCGCCACGGCAGGACCTTGGGAAGGGGCGCGAAGCGACACAGTTTCCAAGCCATCAAATGCCTTATTCAGCCCCGGCTTCCAGGTCGGGGTTTCTTAGGCGTTGAAGGTGCGGTCGTCCACAGGATTCGATATACTCGAATTGATGCTTCTCGACCGATCAATCCACCGTACAAGCGTTCGCATCGGCCGTGCAATTCCGAGATTGCTGGTTCTTGGTTCGTTGTTGCTGGCGTCGTCCGTTGTTCGCGCGGGGGACAACTGGCCGCAATTCCGTGGCCCGGAGGGCAACGGCATGTCCGATGCCACCGGCCTGCCGACGACCTTCAGCGAAACGGAAAATGTTCGCTGGAAAACTCCCATTCACGGCAAAGGGTGGAGCAGTCCCGTCGTGTGGGGCAATCAAATCTGGCTCACCACGGCCCCGGAAGACGGCAAGCAAATGTTTGCCGTCTGCGTCGATTTGAAGAGCGGCCAGATTCTGCACGACATTAAGCTCTGGGACATCGACAAGCCGCAATTCTGCCATCCTTACAACAGCTACGCCTCGCCGACGCCCGCCATCGAGGAGGGCCGGGTCTACGTTCACTTTGGCGCGCATGGTACGGCGGCCATCGATACCGCCACGGGCGAAAAAGTGTGGGAGCGGCAAGATTTACCTTGCAACCATTTTCGCGGTCCCGGTTCGTCGCCAATCATCGTCGACAACTTGTTGGTTTTGACCTTCGACGGCTTCGATTACAACTATTTGGTTGCTCTCGACAAGCACACGGGCAACACGGTCTGGAAACGCGATCGCAACATTGACTACGGCACCGACAACGGTGATTACCACAAAGCCTTCAGCACGCCGCAAGTGATCGAAGCCGCGGGTCGGCGGCAATTGATTAGCCCCAGCGCCGGCGCCACGATTGCCTACGACCCTACCACCGGCGATGAACTTTGGCGCATTCGCTCCGGCGGCATGAACGCTTCCGCTCGGCCGCTCTATTCGGAAGAGACCGCTTACTGCATCGCGCCGGACGGCGGTTTCGGCTTGTTCGCCTTCAAGCCTGAGGGAACTGGCGACATTACCAGCCAGGTGTTGTGGAAAATAAAGAAAAATATCCCTTCTCGAGGATCGCCGATTTTGCTGGACGGCTTGCTGTATCTCTCCAATAACGTAGGCGGCATCATGTCAGCCATTGATGCTAAGGCGGGCCAGACGGTTTGGACCAACCGTCACGGCGGAAACATTACCGCCTCGCCCGTCTATGCCGACGGGAAGATTTACTTTTTCGATGAAGAAGGAACCGCACCCGTCTTGGAGCCCGGGAACGAATACAAATTGCTGGCGGATAACCATTTGGACGACGGCTGCATGGCGTCGCCGGCAATTGTCGGCCACGCGCTGATTGTCCGCACTAAGAAGGCCTTGTATCGCATCGAAAAAACTCCCTAACCGGCAATTGGAGAAGTGGCGCGGATGAATCATAATGGAAGTTCATCGCCAATTTCGCTTCCTTGTGATTCCATGAGCCAAATATCGTCTCCAGTGCCGCCCAGGTCGGATTCCGCTGCGCTCAGCCGGCGTCCAAGTTTTCGGGCCGTAGGCTGGGGCGTTGCCGCCATTGTCGGCGGATCGTTAGCCGTAACCACGGTCATTGGCGTCGCCGCAATCTTGGGAATGCTGGCGGCCGGCAACAGTCCGGAAGACATTGTGGCGAAATTACCCAATTCTTTGGCGCTGGCCATTTTCTGCGCGGCAGGCGGAACATTGATGAGCGTGATGGGCGGATATTCGGCCGCCGTCATCGCCGGGCGTTCTCCCATTCGTCATGCCATCTGGGCCGGCGCACTAGCAGTGCCGATCAATTTGGTTTGGGCGGCTGTCTTGGGCGATTCCGGACCAGTATGGCTCACAGCGTTGGCAACGGTTTTGATTGTTCCTTGTGCTGCGCTGGGCGGCTGGTTGGCTACGCCGATTCCAACCGTTGTGGCTGCTCCAGCGCACGAGCGCTAGCACATGTTCGTGCCCCGCGAGTACGAGCTTCTCGATTTCGGTGGCGGCCGAAAACTTGAGCGTTTTGGGCCGATTGTGCTCGATCGTCCGGCCCCAGCGGCCAGCGGCGTTCAACCGAGCCGGCCGGAACTATGGAGCGAAGCCGCGGCCCGCTTCGAGATGTTGCCGGCCCGATCCTCCGGCGGCAAACAATCCACTGCCCAGCGTGGCCGTTGGACAACTTTCGGCGAGCTTCCAGTCACGTGGACTGTTTGCCATCAAAAAATCCATTTCGAATTGAAACTTACTCCGTTCGGTCACGTTGGCATTTTTCCGGAACAGGCCGCAAACTGGGATTGGATTGCTGCGCAGCCGCACGCAACTCCGCTGCAAATTCTGAATTTATTTGCGTACACCGGCGGAAGCACGTTGGCGGCCGCCGCAGTTGGCGCGAAAGTTACGCATGTCGACGCAGCGCGGAACATGGTCGCTTGGGCGCGCCGCAACGCGGAGCTTTCCGGGTTATCGGCAGCGCCCATTCGCTGGATTGTGGACGACGCATTGAAGTTTTCCCGGCGCGAACTTAAGCGCGGCAATCGGTACGACGCCGTGATTCTCGACCCGCCCAGCTACGGTCATGGCGCTAGTGGCGAAACCTGGATACTCGAGGATGATTTGCCCGAATTATTGGAAATGTGCCGCGAATTGACGGGGCCGCAGCTGCGATTCCTGCTGCTCACCTGCCACGCGCCGAATTATGATGCCCGCCGGCTGGCCCAATGTTTGGTCACGGCCGGCTTTGCCCAAAATTTGCAGCAAATTGAATCCGGCAATTTGTCGCTCAGCTCAACCGACGGCCTTAATCTGACTGCGGGCGCATTCGCGCGAGCAATCGCAACGTGAATTCAGCGCAAACTTTTTACGCTTCATCGTGTCTCCATCCGCATGGCGCCGTCCAAGCGAATCACAGCACCGTTCAGATACGTGTTTTCAATGATCGATTGCACTAGCTGGGCAAATTCCTCCGGTTTGCCAAAACGCGGCGGAAATGGGATTTGCTCGCTCAGCGATTTCCGCAATTCCTCGGTCGCGGCTCCCATCATCGCGGTTTCAAAAACCCCCGGGGCGACGGCCATCACGCGAATGCCAAACCTTGCCAATTCCCGTGCGGCCGGCAGCGTGAGGCTGGCGACGCCTCCTTTGCTGGCCGCGTAAGCCGCCTGCCCAATTTGTCCATCGAATGCGGCCACCGAAGAGGTGTTGACGATGATGCCCCGCTCGCCATCATCGTTGGGTGTGTTGGCCGACAGCGCCGTAGCCGCCAAACGCAACATGTTGAACGTGCCGATGAGGTTCACTCGCACCAGGCGTTCGAAAAGTCCCAAATCGTGTGGCCCTTGCTTGCCAACGATACGTGCCGCTCCCAAAATTCCCGCGCATTGCACCAAGCCGTGGAGCGAACCGAAATCGCGTTGGGCCGTTTCGATGGCGGCCCGCGCATCTTTCTCATTGGTCACATCAGTATGCACAAACTTGGATGCCGTGCCCAATTCCCGCGTCAATGTCTGCCCGGCTTCATCATTCAAATCGACCACGACGACTCGCCCGTCGTTGGCAACCAATCGCCGGGCACACGCGGCGCCTAATCCGCTGGCTCCGCCCGTGACGAGAAATGTGTGATCTTTGATTTGCATCGCTGGAAGAGAAAAACTTGTCTTTAGGTCAATCTCCATCCGGCAATTGACTGTTCGCTTCGCGATCACGCAAGATGGGCTTAACTCGCGTGCCGTCTTTCAGGCCGGTCTCCGGAGCCAGCACCACCAACTCGTTTTCGTGCAAACCGCTTTTAATTTCCACCGCTTCGTCGTTCATCAAACCGGTTTCAATGGGTTGCAGCTTGGCACGGCCATCGCGGATCGCGAATACCAACCACTTGCCGTCGCCGCCTCGAAACAGCGCCGAGCGCGGCGCCGTCAAGGCATTCTCTTTTTGCGCCGTGAACACTCGCACCCGAATACGGTAATCGGCGCCCAACTCACGCTCTTTCCGCAGCCGAGCCAAATCGTCCGGGTTGAACCCCATGATCACTTTCACGCGCTGTTGCTCCACGCCCAGGGAACTGACTTTGGTGAAGCCCGCCGGATAAATCCGTTTGACCGTCCCGTGGACAGGCGTAGGGCCAATCGCCGGGCCGGAAATTTCCACCTCATCACCCTCCTTCACTTTCACCACATCCTGGCTGAGGATGTCGGCCTCCAATTCCAAATCTTCCAACCGGCCAATTTTCAACAGCACCGTGCCGGCAGTGGCTTGACGCTCGTCGCTGACGGCCCGCTCCAACACCACTCCGTCGACAGGAGAATGTAACTCGCCACGATTGCGGTCGCGTTCCATTTCCTTCAATCGCACGCTGGCCTCTTCTAACTGCATTTTCAACACGTCATGCGTGAGTCCCTTGCGGTCAATGTATTGTTGCACCCCGGTGGGCAATAATGACGTGGCAGCCTGCAGGGCTTCGATGGCCCGCAGCATCAGCAAATCTTGTTGATATTCGACGCCGGCCTGCACCTGTTGCAATTGAGATTGTTCGTACTCGTCCTGAGTGGCGGTTTTGGATTGGTACATCTTGCGGGTCCGATCCACATTGTTGTTGGTGTAGTCGAGCTTGGCGTGGCCCGATTCCACTTGGGCTTTGGCTGCTTCCACCATGTGATTCATCGAATCGACGTAATCCAACGATTGCTTCAACCCGGTAGTCTCGACACTGACGTCGTCGTTTTCGCGGATCGAAGCTTTCAGGCGATCGACGGCCGCCGTCGCCGCTTCAACCGCCAAATCCAAATCGGACGTGACAATGTGGGCCACGACTTGCCCCTGATGGACCGGGGTCCCCTCGACCAAATCGATGGCCGAAATGCGGCCATCCTGCGGCATGGTAATGTTGTATGTTTGAGGCAGCCGCGTTTTGCCGCGCTCGTCGACAAACTCCTGAACTTTGCCGCGTACGACGGCGGCTGCCTCAACAGGCAACCCGCCGTTGAGCGCACTAATCGCGACTGCCGCCAAAACGACGGCAACCAGCGCGACGGCGGCAATCACCCAAGTACGCATCACGGAGTCCAAGTTAGAAATTAAGATTCGAAGTAGGAGCGCCTGCCTGCATCATCAATTGTACTTTACCCCTGGCTGAGGTAGTTTCGGGGGAACGATATTTCTCTACGCCATTGGTTGTTTTTTTCATTCCCCGTTTACTCCTTCACGTTCAAGGCCTCGCGCCAATCCATGCGGTTAATCGCCAGTTGGACAAAAAAATGTGCGGCCAGGCAAAAAATAATCGCCAGGCTAATGACCAGCATCCACACCGCCGGTGGAGTGACCAACGGGAAGCGGAACATTTCGGTGTCAAACCGCACTTTAGTCAGCCACAGCGTCAAAGCATAACCGGCGGGCAAACCCAACAGCGTGCCCAGCGCGTTCACCAACATGCTTTCGCGCAAAAAATATCCGCCGAGTTGATAACCGGTATAACCCACCACGCGCAAAGTAGCCACTTCGCGCCGACGCTCCTCCAAGGCAATCAGCGACGTATTCAACATGCTGCAGAAAAAAATGATACCGGCAAAAAGCGACAACAAGACGATAAAGATCATCTGGGTTTTCAAGGCGGTTTCCACCAGGTTATGAACGGCGTCGGCCTTGGCGGAATAATTTTGCAGCGCTGGGAGCTGCTTGATGTCTTTCAACATTTCGCTTTGTTTTGCCGCACGCGGATCGGTCTGAATTTCAACGCCGGTCACCGCCATTTCCTCGCCGATGAGCCGGCTGAGATAATGGATGTCCGCATACACCGCCAGGCCCACGTAACTGTCGGAGATGTTGACCACGGGCACCGCGCACGTTCGCCGCAGGCCCTTGATTGGCTGCATCAGCACGCTGTCGCCGCGGCTAACCTGCAATAAATCGGCCAGTTTGCGGCTCATCGTCAATCCGACAGGTTCAATGCTCACCACCTGGCCCGCTTGATCGTGCGGCACCAAAAGCCGCCCTGTGGGGACCAAGCCGGTCACCGTCCCTTTGTGGTGATTGGGGCCGTGGAAGAAATCGCACGCCACGTCCAACTCCGGCTCGGCGTAATCCACGCCCGGTAATTTGCGAACTTCCTGCAGCGCGTCCCAGCCGTGTTCATCTTTGAAACCCAAATTCACGTCGCTGTGCATCACCTTTTCGAATTGAAATTCGATAATGTATTCGATGCCGAAACGGAGCATGAAGCCCGTCGTTAAAATCGCGGCCCCCATGCAAGCGGCAAATATTCCCACGGCGGTGCGCGCCTTGTGGCGAACGACGTTCCGCAAAACCATTCGCCAGCCGAAACTCAGTCGCTGCCAAAAATGCGTGAAGTGTTCCAGCCATACTCGCCCGCCAGCCACCGGCGGTTTGGGCCGCATGGCTTCGGCCGGACTCAGCCGTAGCGCCCCGCGAGTCCCTTGCCACGAGCCGATCAGCGAACAGCCCAAGCTGATGGCCAACCCTGTGGCGTACAAATCAGGGTACACCACGTTTTGCAAATGCGGAAATTCGAAGAAATTCCGCAGCACCGACGTGACAAACGTCGCCATCCCGTAGCCCAGCGGAAGTCCAAGCAAACCTCCGCTCAGGCCGACCACGCCCCCAAATTTCAAAAAGTGCCAAAAGACCTGCGCGTTGGAATACCCCAGCGCTTTCAGCGTGCCTACCACATTCCGCTGCTGATCGATCAAGCGCACCATCAGCATATTCAGCACCAACGCGGCCACCGCCAAAAAAATGGCTGGCATAATCTGCGCAAACACTCCCAGGCCGCGAATTTCGTCGCTCAAAAATCGATTCGACGGCTGATCTTTTCTCGCCGTGGTGGAGAACACGCCGTAATCGCTTAACAAATACTCGGCACGTTGCAACACTTCGTCGGGTCGATCTCGCCACTGGGGCGCCAACACCCCCACCACTTGATTGGCCGCGCCATCCATGTCGAACACTTCTTCCGCATAACTCTGCTTCACGTAGAACACCCCAAAGTGTTCCCGATCCGGCGACAAGCTGCCCGGATTCATCAAATATACGAATTCGCTCGATATCGCCGTGGCGACGATGAATAACTCTTCGCGCTGGTTATTTAGTAACAAGTGAATCCATTGACCAGGGTGCAAACCGTGCAAGCGGGCAAATGTGTCGTTCACGATCACTTCGTTGCGACGTTGCTGAGTGAAATAGCTGCCCCGCGTCAACACGATGTCGTTGATAATCGACCGCCGCACGTCGGGCAACGACAACACCAGTCCGTTGATGGGCTGAGCCACATTTTCCAAATCGACGGTGGCATACGATCGAATGCGCGGACGTATTTCGCTGACGCCGGGCAATTGCGCCAGCAGATCGAGTTCAGCCAGCGGCGCTTTTTTCAGGTCGATCCAAAAATCCGCCATCCGACATTGCTGATAGTATTCCTGCTTGGCCTGATCCAAATTGTTGTAGGCCGACCGCATGTAAATGAAGCACATTACGCCCACGGCAATCAGACTGGTGATCG
>DATJYL010000087.1 GCA_035499655.1 Pirellulales bacterium | reverse complement strand
CAAAGTGCTGTGGCTGTATTTGAAATTAGTTATCTGGCCATGGCCATTATCGATTCATTACGCGCTGCCATATTTGAACAAGCTCAGCGCCGCCTGGCCGTGGCTAATAGCTACGACATTGTTAGCAGTGGCAACAGGCATTCTATTATGGCGACGAAGCCCCGTGGGAATGATAGGTGCTTGGATCTTGTTGATTCTGTCGCCCACATCACTCGTGCCGGTCATCACGGAGGTGGCGGCCGAACGCCGAATGTATCTTCCGCTGGCAGCAATTATCACGCTGGCCGTTGTTGGCGGCTATGGGCTGATGCTACGAGCTAGCCCTGCAGTTACTACCGCCGTACTTAATACCCAATCAAGTGTAACGCGGCAGTCTACATCATTAGCGGTGATCGCCGGCCCTGCTATCCTGCTGGCATTGGTTTGCAGCATGATCGACGTTCACCGAGTATCCGCTTACCACAGTGCCATTGATCTCTGGCAAAACACAATTATTTCGCAACCAAATGATAGCGTGGCTTACTACAATTGCGGTGTAGAATTAGCTTCTGCAAACCGGCTTCAACAAGCCATCGAGTATTACCAACAGGCTTTGCAAATCAATCCCGATTATGCAGAAGCCCACAACAATCTTGGTGTGGCGTTTGTTCTTACAAACCAACTGTCGGAAGCCATCCAACAGTTTCAACAGGCTTTGCGCATCAAATCAGATGATGCGGAAGCTCACAACAATTTTGGCAATGCATTAGCTCAATTAGGCCAGATTCAGGAAGCGATCGAGCAATTTCGTCAAGCATTACAATACAATGCCTACTATGCCGATGCCCATAACAATTTGGGGTATGCATTAACAATGACAGGCCACTTACAGGAAGGGCTCGAACAATTCCAGCAAGCCGTGCAGTTGAAGCCCAAATTCCCCGAAGCCTACTACAATCTCGGTAACACGCTGGCCAGGTTAGGGGAAATGCAGCAAGCGATTGAGCAGTACCGGCAGGCCATACGTTTGAAGCCCGATTATCTGGAAGCCTACGCCAATCTCACTAATGCCAATGCCCAGCTGCATCGACCCACCCAGGCTATTGAAGCAGCACAAAAAGCTTTAGAGCTAGCGCGCAGCACAGGCCAAAGCGCTTTAGCCCGGAAAATGGAATCCTGGTTGACGAACTATCAGGCCACTCTGTCAAATCAAAATCAGGTGCCCAACCAGGTGAACCCGAACCACCAATAGCCTATTCTTATCTTAACAAGATATGCGACGCATCCAAATTTACGACACCACGCTCCGCGACGGCAGCCAGGGCGAAGGCGTTAACTTTTCGCTGCAAGATAAGCTGCTCATCACCCAGCGGCTGGACGAGCTGGGCTTCGATTTCGTCGAAGGGGGTTACCCGCTGTCGAACGAAAAAGATGCCCAATTTTTTCAGCGCGTGCAAGCGCTCAAGCTGCAGCACGCCCAGGTTTGCGCGTTCGGCATGACACGCCGCAAAGGCGTCAAGCCGGAGCAAGATCCCGGGATGAAGGCGCTGCTCGATTCGGGTGCCAAAACCGTCACCATTGTCGGCAAAACGTCGGCGTTTCACGTGACCGAGGTACTGCGCGTGTCGCTGGAGGAAAATTTGGCGATGATCCGCGAAACGGTCAAATACCTTCGCGATTGCGGGCGGCAAATCATTTATGACGCCGAGCATTTTTTCGACGGTTGGAAACTCGATCCCAATTACGCGGCCCAAACCGTCCGCGCCGCCGCCGAGGCCGGCGCCAAGCTCGTCGTGATGTGCGACACCAATGGCGGCAGCATGCCGGAAGAAATCGCCGAGTTGACGAAGGCCGCACAGGCGGCGCTCGACGTGCCGGTGGGCATCCACACCCATAACGATTGCGATTTAGCCGTCGCCAACTCACTGGCCGCCGTGGCCGCCGGAGCCGTGCAAGTGCAAGGTACTATCAACGGCGTCGGCGAGCGTTGCGGCAATGCCGATTTAATTTCCGTCTGCGCGAATTTGGCCGTCAAAAAATTGGGCTACGAGGTGTTATGCGCCGGTGGATCGAAACGCCTGACCGAGCTGTCGCGCTATGTGTACGATCTGGCGAACATGAATTACCGTACTAATCAGCCGTTTGTCGGCCAAAGCGCCTTCGCTCACAAAGGCGGCATGCACGTGCACGCCGTAGCCCGGGTGGCCAATAGTTACGAGCACATCTCGCCGCAAACGGTCGGCAACGAGCGCCGGATTTTAGTCAGCGAGCTGTCAGGCCGCTCCAACATCGTGGCTCTGACGACCAAATACAATTTGCAAGACAACCGCGAGCTGATGGACCAAATTCTGGCACAGGTGGTGTCGCTGGAAAACAAGGGTTATCAATTCGAAGCGGCCGAAGCGTCGTTCGATTTGCTCGTCCGCCGCGCCGCCGGCACATTTCAACCCCATTTCGAGACGCTCAAATACCACGTTTCCGTCGAATCTGATGATACATCCTCACTCACCTTTCACCCCTCACTCCTCACCCCTCACTCTTCCCCGCTCCACACCGAAGCTACAGTCAAGCTCCGCGTGGGCGAAAAACTCCGCCACGAAGTGGCCGAGGGAGACGGCCCGGTGAACGCCCTCGATGCCGCCCTACGTAAAGCCTTGAACGGCTCATTCCCGAACCTGCGCCAGATGAGCCTTGTCGATTACAAAGTCCGCGTGATTAACAGCGAGGCCGGCACCGCCGCCGGAGTGCGCGTGACCATCGAAAGCCGCGACCAGCGCGATGTCTGGGGCACCGTGGGCGTGAGCGAAAACATTATCGAAGCCAGTTGGAAAGCCTTGGTCGACGCCATCGAATACAAGCTGTGCAAAGATGAGCAAGCGACCATCGCTTAGCGCCGGCCGCTTTCGACCGCATGGCCAGTGACGATGTTTCAACCTCGGCTGGCCGATTTTGCTTGGGTCGGCCATAATGATCGGTTTTCACCGTTCGCCCTGTGCAAACCACGCCGAATTTTTGCATGACCACGCCCACTTCCGCCGCCGAAGAGCTTCCCAAGCAGTACGATCACGCCGCCGCGCAAGAGCGCTGGTACCAATTTTGGGAATCCCGCGGCTACTTCAACAGCGACCCGCCATCCGCCCACAAAGCCGGCGATGGTATCGCCGGTGCCGGCCGCCAACCCTTCACCATCGTCATTCCGCCCCCCAACGTCACCGGCGCGCTCCATCTGGGCCACGCGCTGAACAACACGCTGCAAGACATCATCATCCGCTTCAAGCGGATGCAGGGTTACAACACCCTGTGGATGCCCGGCACCGACCACGCCGGCATCGCCACGCAAGCGGTGGTGGAACGGCGGCTGTTTGAAGAGGAAAAGAAAACACGACATGACTTAGGCAGCACAGTCGATGAAGCGCGGAAAAATCTCTTGCAGCGCATTTGGGAGTGGAAGGAAAAATACGGTGCCCGCATTCTGGAGCAGTTCAAGCAGATGGGCTTCAGTTGCGATTGGCGGCGAACCCGGTTCACACTGGACGAAATGTGCGCCCGGGCGGTCCGCCACACGTTTTTCCAAATGTTCAAAGATGGGCTGATCTTCCGCGGCAAGCGGCTGGTGAATTGGGACACGCATTTGCAAACCGCCGTGGCCGACGACGAAGTGTATCACGAAACCGTGAAAGGCCACTTCTGGCACATCCGCTACCCGGTGATTCCGCTGGCGGGCAAAGCTGCGAGCGACGAACCACAGTTCGTGACCATCGCCACCACGCGCCCGGAAACCATGCTGGGCGACACCGCCGTGGCAGTCCATCCCGATCCGGCTGCGGCCTTGGATAAAGTAGAGCGCGAACTGCGAGAGAAACTCGCCGCCGCATCAGCGAAAGAAAAGACCGATATTCAAAAACAGCTTGACGATCTTGCCAATCGCCGCCAAACCGTACTGCCGACGCTGCTCAAACTGCGCGACATGGCTCTGGCCGGCCGCAAGCTGCGGCTGCCGCTGGCCGAGCGCGAAATTCCGCTGATTGCAGACATGTGGGCCAAGCCCGAACTCGGCTCCGGCTGCGTGAAAATTACGCCGGCCCACGACGAAAACGATTATCAAGTTTGGCAACGGCACAAAGAAATCGGTGCCATCAACATCATGAATCCCGATGGCTTGCTGAACGATGCCGTGCCGGAAAAATATCGCGGCCTGAAAATGCACACGAAAGCCCGCGAAGCCGTGGTGGCTGATTTGATTGAACAAAAATTGCACAATCCGGAAACCGATCGCGAAAACCGCGAGATAGATTTGGCCCATTCTGACCGCTCCAAAACGCCGATCGAGCCGTACTTGGCCGATCAATGGTTCGTCGCGATGGACAAAGATTTTACCGCAAAGGATGGGAGTAAAAAACGATTGGCACAATGGGTCATGGGTGTTGTGACCGACGGAAAAATTAAGATTACGCCACCTCGCTACGCCAAAAGCTATCTCGATTGGCTCGGCGAAAAGCGCGACTGGTGCATCAGTCGGAGTCTATGGTGGGGACATCGTGTGCCTGTGTGGACGAAAGAAGTTTATACAAAATCGCAGGAAACAAGCTACGTACATACGATCATCAACCATTCACTTTATAAGGCCGGCGAAATCGACTACTCGGTTGATCTACCAATCGGAGTAAAGGGAAGACGCTACGGTACACCTGTACTAGCAAGAATCTATGTGTGCCTCCGTGATGAAAATCCTGAGGTAATTCAGCGCCTTGAAGAGGCTGGTTACGAACCTTCTGATCGTCCACTATTCAACAAGCAACGAGATGATGCATCACTATATACTGAAATACAAGATGAATACACGACTCAATTTTACCGACAACTTCTAAAACAGGAATTTGCTGAGGACGAACTCGAAGTTAAAGTAGAGATTCATGAGAGGCTTACACCAACGGATCAAATTAACAAGCCGTATGCCACAATCTCGGTCCGGATATTGAGTAAAGATCAATCGGAAATAAAAAACAAACTTAAGACATTTGCGATAGATCAATACCAACCAAAGGAGATCGAACTCGAGCCCGAGGTTCTTGACACCTGGTTCTCCTCCGCACTCTGGCCCATGAGTACGCTGGGCTGGCCGGGGCCGGCGTTGGCGGATCAGCCGAAGGGGCCGGCTAACCCCGAGTGGAGCGAGCAGAAATACTACTATCCCACGAGTGTGCTGATCACCAGCCGTGAAATTATCACGCTGTGGGTCGCCCGCATGGTGTTGATGGGGCTGTACAACCTGGGCGAAATTCCGTTCCACGACGTGTACATTCATCCGAAAATTTTGGACGGGTACGGCGAAACCATGTCCAAGAGCAAGGGGAACGGCGTCGATCCGCTGGACATTATTTCCAAATTCGGCACCGATGCCCTGCGGTTCGGCCTGGCTTACATGGCCACCGAAACGCAAGATGTGCGGATGCCGGTTGAGTTCGAATGCCCGCACTGCAAAAAGCTGATCGAACAAACGCAAAAAAATCGAACGCAGCCGCGCGTTTCCTGCCCGCATTGCGGCCAGTCGTTCTCCACGCAATGGGCCGCGAAGCCAGAAGACACCGCCCTGCCCCGCGCCGCCGTGGTGAGCGAACGCTTCGAGCTGGCCCGGAATTTTTGCAACAAGCTGTGGAACGCCGCCCGGTTCGCGCTGTTGAATTTGGAGGGCTATAAAGCCGCGACCGGTGGTCGCGCCGGCAGCACACAAGAGACTGCTGCCACGAACGGCGACGAATCCCTTTCCGTCGAAGATCGCTGGATTCTGAGCCGCTTGAACACCGTGACCGCGCAGGTGACGGCGGCCCTCGATCAATACAAATTCGCCGATGCGGCTCGCCTGTTGTACGATTTCGCCTGGGACGAATTTTGCAGCTTTTATTTGGAAATGAGCAAGTCGCGGCTGCAGGACGAAAAAACTCGTCCCCTAGCCCAGCGGATTTTGGCCCACACGCTGGATGTCATCTTGCGATTGCTGCACCCGATGGCGCCGTTTATTACCGAGGATATTTGGCAGCGGTTGAATGCCGCGGCGCCGGAGCGGGGATTTTCAAATACCCCTCACCCCAACCCTCTCCCACAAGTGGCGAGGGAGAAGAGTACCGAGAGCGTGATGATTGCCCCTTGGCCGGGGGCCGATTTGTCGCTGGTCGATGAAGAAATCGAGGCCCGGTTCGCCCGGTTTCAAGAAGTGCTGGCCGGTTTGCGGGAAGTGCGGGCCAGGCATCCGAGCATCGGTCCGAAAACAACGATTCAATTTTCCGCCAGATGCGACGCCGCCACGGCCAAGTTGCTGGAGCCCATGCGAGCGTATTTCGAATCAATGGCCGGCGGCGTGCTCACGGCTATTGGCCCAGGCGTTGCCCAGCCACCGTTGTCTTCCAACTTCACCGCGAAAGGGGCCGAAGTTTATGTCGACATGGCCCAGCACATCGACGTGACGGCGGAAATCTCGCGCAATGAGAAAGAACTGGCCAAATTCTCGCAACTGATCGCCGCCAAGGAAAAACAGTTGGCCAACGAAGCGTTTGTCAGCCGCGCGCCCGCGGCGGTGATCGCCAAAGAACGGGCCGCACTGGAAGAACTGAAAGCCGCCAAAGCATCAATTGAAGCGACACTGGCCCTATTACAAGCGAAGAAAAAGTGACGGATTTCGCTGGCCACTAGATTGTGATCTGCAGGCCGTTTTATAATTGGAGGATGCGAGGCGGACTCATCGATTCATTCATTCGCCGCTTGGGCGTCATCATTCGTAAAGGATTGGGCTATGCCAGTGCAGATGGAGTTGTCGCGGATCATTATCAGCGAAATCAATGACCAGCAGGTCATTTATCTGAAAGAAGTCGATGGCGACCGGACGTTCCCGATCTTGATTGGCATATTCGAGGCCACGAGCATCGACCGCCGCGTCAAGCAATTCCATTCGCCCCGGCCGCTAACGCACGATTTGCTGGTGAACATTATCGATCAACTGGGGGGCGAGCTGCAGGACGTGGTGATTAGCGAACTGAAAGAACACACCTATTACGCTTTGCTGCGGGTGCGCAAGGAAGGGGAGCTGATTGAAATTGACGCCCGGCCTTCCGACGCGATTGCCGTGGCCGTGACTGCCGACCCGGCCCTGCCCATTTACGTGGCCGAAGAAGTGCTGAACGACGTGCTGGGGGAGTGATCTTCGTTCGGCCTCCCCATTTGGCGTGCTAAACCGCAAGCGGTTTGTATCGCGCTTGCGGCTTAGTGACGAATTCTCTATTTCGCAATTTCCCTACTTCGGGGCGAACCTCTTTTGCAGGCACGCCAAGGCCCGTTGCCCGACCGCGCCGTCGACCAGCACGTTCACGCGGACTTCGCTGGTGCTCATTAAATCGACGTTGATGCCGGCTTCGGAAAGCGCTTGGAACAGTCCCAGGGCCACGCCGGAATGGCTCCGCATGCCAATACCCTGGACGGAAATTTTGTCGATTTTGGTGGAACTGCTCACGCCGCCGCAGCCGAATTGTTTGGCCACTTTTTCAGCAATGGCGGCGCTGCGTTGCAAATCGGCTTCCGGCACGGTGAATGTCAGATTGGCTTTGCCGGCGCGGCTGTAGCTTTGCACAATCATGTCCACAAAAATTCCGGCGGCGGCAACTTCTTTGAACAGCGCGGCGGCCGTCCCGGGGCGGTCGGGAACGGCGTCGATCGACACGCGGGCCTGCTTTTCGTCCAGCGTAATTTCATCGATGGTCAAATTTTCCATTCCCTGTAGTTGGCGCACAACATCCAGGGCGGTGGAAACGGCGGGGTGCGCGCCGGAATCGCCGGGACTGCCGTTCGACGGCTCCTGGTTCAGGCTGAAGGCCGCATGCACGGCCCGTAATGCCGCCTGAGCCTGCTCGCGGGCCACGAGCACGCTGATTTTGATTTCGCTGGTGGTGATGGTTTCGATGTTGATGCCGGCTTCGCCCAGGGCGTTGAACATTTTTTGGGCCACGCCGGTTTGGCGGGCCATGCCCAGGCCGACGACGGAAAGCTTGGCGACGTCGTCATCGTGGCTGACGCCGGCCGCGCCCAACTCGGCGACGGCTTCTTTGGCGGCTTCCAGCGTTTGGGCCACATCGTCGCGGGGCACGGTGAAGGAAATATCGGCCTTGCCGCCGGCGCCGACGTTTTGCACGATCATGTCGACGGCGATGTGTCGCTTGGCTAGTCGCGAAAAAATGGCATGGCTGACGCCTGGGCGGTCGGGAACGCCTTCAATGGTGATGCGGGCTTCGTCCTTCACCAGGGCAGCGCCGCTGACCGGCTGCTTGGCCGATTCCGGCTCGGCCACGATCATGGTGCCGGGCACGTCACTAAAGCTGCTGCGCACGTGGATGGGCACGTTGAATTTTTTAGCGAATTCGATCGACCGGCTGTGCATGACCGCCGCGCCCAAGCTAGCCAGCTCCAGCATTTCGTCATAGCTGATGCGTTTGATGCGGCGGGCTTCGGGCAGTTGGCGGGGGTCGGTGGTGTAGACGCCATCGACATCAGTGTAGATTTCGCAGGAAGCGGCCCGGAGCACGGCGGCAAGTGCGACCGCAGTGGTGTCGCTGCCGCCGCGGCCCAGCGTGGTGATGTTGAAATTTTCGTCGATGCCTTGAAAGCCAGCGGCGATAACGATGTGACCTTCGTCCAGCAGTTGCCGCATGCGGTCGGTCGAAATGGAGTGAATGCGGGCCTTTGTGTGCGTGCTGTCGGTGCGAATGCCGATTTGAGCGCCGGTTAAACTGACGGCTTTGGAACCGAGCGATTGGATGGCCATCGCCATCAGCGCCACGCTGACTTGCTCGCCGGTTGAAAGGAGCATATCCATTTCGCGGGCGTTGGGCCGATCGGTAATTTGAGCAGCCAAATCGACCAAGTGGTCGGTCTGGTGACCCATAGCGCTGACGACCATGACCACCTGGTTGCCTTGCTGCTGGGTGCGGATGGCTTTGCGGGCGGCGGCCAGGATTTTTTGACTATCGGCTACGCTGGTGCCGCCGAATTTTTGAACGACGATGGGCATGAGTGATGTCTGGTGTCTAAGTGTCTGGTGCCTAGGTTGGCTTATTTGCCTAGGAAATGGCCCATCAGTCGCCAGCCTTCCGGGAAGGACAGTTTCGATTGACCGGCCGCTATTTCATCATAGGTTGTGGCGGCATCGGGCTGGATTCGGGTTCCGGCCATCGCAATGGGAACGAAACCATGGTTGTGGGTTTTCAAGCGGATCGGTGTGGGATGATCGGGGGAAATCAGAATGCGGTAATCGCCCTGCTGTTTCAAGGCCGCGTGCAGCGGGGCGACGATGTGCCGGTCGATTTGCTCCAGGGCTTTGATTTTTTCCGCCGTGTTGCCCATGTGCGAGGCTTCGTCGGTCGCCTCGACATGCACGCAGATGACGTCGGTGTTGGGTAGCGCCTCGATGGCGTAACGCCCTTTGGCGGCGTAATCGGTATCGATGTAACCGGTCGCGCCGGGCACTTCGATTCGCCGCCAACCGACGAGCGCGGCCAATCCGCGCAGCAAATCGACGGCGGTAATCATGGTTCCCTGAACGCCGTACACTTTTTCAAACGGCGACAGCCGCGGCGTGCGGCCCAATCCCCATAGCCAAATATTTGTGGCCGCCGAATGGTTTGCAGCGCGGCGGGCTTTGTTGACCGGATGATTGGCAAACAGATCGACGCTGTCAGCCATCAAATGGTTGAGCAAATCGCTGCCGGGGCCGCGAGGATAATCGTCGAGCACGGTTTTGTCGGTCAAATCGTGCGGCGGCGTGGCGCGGGTGTCGGGCGAAAACGGCGCGGGCTGTTTCGCTCCTCGATAAACTAATAAATTGCGATAACTGACGCCGGGATAAAATTGCAACTGCTCGCCGCCGAGTTTTTCCTGGGCCGTGGCGAGCAATTGCTTGGCCTCGTCGGTGGAAATATGCCCGGCGGTGAAATCGCGCATCGTTTGGTTTTCGACGGTCACCAAATTGCAGCGAATGGCCCAATCTTCCGGGCCGAGTTCGATTCCTTGCGCGGCGGCTTCCAGCGGCGCTCGGCCGGTGAAATGCTCCAGCGGGTTGTAGCCGAGCAAGCTGAGACAGGCCACGTCGGACCCGGCCGGCAGCGAGGGGGGCACATTGTTGGATTGCCCCACGACGCCGGCTTGCACGACGGCGTCCATGGCCGGAGTGTGAGCCGCCTGCAGCGGCGTTTTGCCACCGAGCGAAGCTTGGGGTTCGTCGGCAGCGCCGTCGGGAATGATGATGGCGTATTTCACAGGGCGAAAGGGTTAAGAGTCGAAAGGGTCCAAAAGTCGAAGTGTGGAAAACGGTGAAAACGGTCAAAAACGGCGAAAAACGGTAGCGAAAACGGTGGAAAACGGTGAAAAAACCGTGGGGGATGATTTTTTCGCTTGCGGCAACCCAGCAACCTCGGCAGCCCAGGAATACACGCAGTCGATTATTGTCTTAGACGGTGAGCCTGCATGCAAGGGAAGAATTGAGCCAGCGCGTTGCCGTGACGTGTCGGCGGCGCAAAGTCAAGCGTCCATCGACAACGGAAGTGGGCGGCCAACATCATTCCTGCACACGCATGCAGACACTGAAAGGCTTGGTCGTGCGGAGCTTGTCGATGGTTTCGATGGCGGCCAAAACGTCGCCTTCGGCGGCGGTGTGGGTCATGATGACCAGTGGCAGGAAGCCGTCGTCGGTGCGTTTGTCGTCGTGCTGGATGACCGAGGCGATTGAAATTTGGTGCTTGCCGAGCACGCCGGCAATTTCGGCCAGCACGCCGGGTTGATCGGCCGCCAGGAAGCGGAGATAAAATTTGCTGGTCGACTGGGCCGGATCGAGCGGCCGCGCGGCGGAGGCCTGATCGGTCCATAATTCCAAGTTGCGGAAAGTAATTTGGGCCCGGCCTACGACCATGTCGATCATGTCGGCCACGACGGCCGAAGCGGTCGGCATTTGGCCAGCGCCCTGGCCGTGAAACATCAGCGGACCCACCGCATCGCCAACCACGCTAATGGCGTTAAATGCGCCGCGAACTTCGGCCAGCGGCGAACCGATTTTGCAGAGCGTGGGCGAAACCTGCAAATTCACGCCGCCTGCCGCCAGTTGGGCCATGGCCACGAGCTTGATGCGATAGCCCAATTCTTTGGCGTAACGCAAATCGGCGGCGTCGAGGCCGTCGATGCCCCGGCGAGGAATGTCGCGCCAGTTCACTCGGGCGCCGAACGCCAAATGGGCGAGAATGGCCAGTTTTTGGGTGGCATCGGAGCCGTCGACATCGAGCGTGGGATCGGCCTCGGCGTAACCCAGCCGCTGGGCTTCTTTCACCGCCGTGTGATAATCGGCTCCCTGTTCTTCCATTTTCGTGAGAATGAAATTGCTGGTGCCGTTCAAAATGCCGCGGAGCGATTGAATTTGATTGGCCGACAAGCACTGGCTGATGTTGGCGATGATGGGAATGCCGCCGGCCACGGCCGCTTCGAACGCAATGCACATATCGAGCGCCCGGGCCCGGTCGAACAATTCCGGACCGTACTCGGCCAGCAGGGCTTTGTTGGCCGTGACCACGTCCTTGCCGTTTTCCAGCAGCTGGAGCATGATTTGCCGGGCCGGCTCCAATCCGCCCACCAAATGCGCGACGACTTTGATTTCCGGGTTGTGCGTAATCTTTCGTAAATCGGTCGACAGCACGCCGGCGGGCAAGTGCAAATCGCGAGGTTTTTCTTCATTTTGCACCACGACCGATTCCAGCACGAGCTGCCGGCCCGAATGCCGCGCCGCCCGTTCGCCATGCTCGACCAACAACCGAGCCACGCCGGTGCCGACGGTGCCCATGCCGACGATAGCGACTTTGATTGTTTCCATTTTCGCAAAAGCAATTAGCAACTAGCGATTAGCAATTAGCGGGGGCGGAGCAACTAGCGCAGTTCGCAAGGGTGACACGATTAGCGATGAGTAATTCTAGCATGTTGGCGAAAGCCGGATAGAAAGGATCGAACGTGCCATGCTAGAATGCGGGCTGTGATTTCGTCAAGCGACTTGGTGGGCAGTTTATGACGCCTGCAATTATCGCCTTGTTGATCGTAGCCGTCGCCTGTTGGATTGGTGGGATTGTTGTGTATTGGTATGAAATCAAACGTAACGGACAAGGCCACTCATTCGGAAAACTTTTCCAGCTGAACGACCGTCAGATTCCTTGGTCTCTGCCGGTATTCATTGGTTTGCCTTTATCAATGCTTCTTTCCACAATGCTCATTGTGATTCTGCTGCCTGTCATCATCATTGATCAATTACGAAAGCCTCATTAAACGTCTATGGACACCGCGGCGCTCGAGTTCTTCAAAAAAATTCTGGAAACGCCCAGCCCTTCGGGATATGAGCGGCCGGTGCAGGAGGTGGTTCGCCAGTATGTCGGCGATTTTGCCGACCGGGTGACGACCGACCTGCACGGCAACGTGATCGCCGTGAAAAATCCTGACGCCAAGTTGCGGGTGATGCTGGCCGGGCACTGCGATCAGATTGGCATGCTGGTGCAGCACATCGACGCGGAAGGGTTTTTGTACGCCAACACCATCGGCGGGTGGGATCCGCAGCAGTTGGTCGGCCAGCGGATGACCGTGTGGACGGCCGGAGGGCCCGTGCCGGGAGTGATTTCGCGGAAGGCGATTCACTTGCTGAATGAAGAAGAACGCAAGCAAGTGGTCAAGCTGAAAGACATGTGGCTGGACATTGGCGCGAAAGACAAGGCCGAGGCGGAGGGAATTGTTTCCGTCGGCGACCCGGTCACGCTGCAGTTGGGTTATCAAGCGATGAGGAACAATTTCGCCAATGCGCCGGCCATGGACGACAAAACCGGTCTGTGGGTGTGCATCGAAGCGCTGCGGCGGGCGAGCCAAAAGAAATTGAACGTGGCTTTGTATGCGGTTTCCACGGTGCAGGAAGAAATTGGTTTGCGCGGGGCGCAAACCAGCGCGTACGGCATTAATCCGCACGTGGGCATTGCCGTCGACGTGACCCACGCCACGGATTGCCCGACGGTCGATAAAAAACAGGAAGGAGACGTGGCGCTGGGCAAGGGGCCGGTCATTTATCGCGGGCCGAACATGAATCCGCGCGTGGTGGAACGCCTGGTCGAAGCGGCCAAAGCCAGCGAAATTCCCTATCAACTGGCAGCCAGCGGCCGGGCCACGGGAACCGACGCCAACACCATTCAAATTAGCCGGGCGGGCGTGGCGGCAGGCTTGGTGAGCATTCCCAACCGCTACATGCACAGCGCGGTGGAAATGATTTCGCTCGACGACATTGACCGCGCGGCCGATTTATTGGCGAATTTTGCCGCGGGGCTGAGCGAGAGCGATGATTTTACGCCGTGAACAGCAGCAACTAGCAACTAGCAATTAGCAATTAGCGATT